>JANLTA010000393.1:0-2129 GCA_031362705.1 Gemmataceae bacterium
TGGTGGAAGAGAACTCGTCCTTGCTGCTAAACGTGCCCGATCCGCTGGCGCCGGTCAGTTTACCCGTATCGCTGTAAGTGTAGGTGACGGTCACGTTCTGGTCCTGAGTGGAACCGTCGGCGTTGGAAGTGTTGTCGCCGGATGGTTCGATGTTGCAAGGGCAGCGGCACTAGGCGCTCGAAACGGCGGCTGCTCGTGGGCTGCTGCTTGCAGTTGATCGGCGACGGCAGCAGCAGACAAGAGTGGGCGCTCCTGGTCGAGATGCGCACTTTCATGGTGGCCTTGTGCTTCGTTCGTTGTTCGATCTTACTCGGTGCAAGGAACTATTGTTTGTTGGTAGACTGACAAATCGCGGCCGTCGACGATCACTTGTGGGGGTCGTCGATTGCTTGTTCGAAAGTTGTTGTGACGCACCGGCGAGCCGAGTGCGATGCCATCGCCCCTCCAAAAAGTGAGCTCAGCGCGCGCTCGCCACAAATGACAAAAACCGTCGTTTGAATTTGCTAGGCGAGAGCCGATCTGAGCTAATGCTAGCTAGGTGCTGAACGCCAGCAGTAGACTGCGTCTATGGCTATTTACTTTTTCCGTGGGGCCATTGCTATGCTTGTTTTCGTCTTTGCTGCGGATACCCAAGTTAAAACTAGATGTACATGTTGATAGAGAACATAAAAGGCTATTGGAAAGCCATTAATATATGGAACAAATCCTTATCCCAAAGCCGAAAACGACAGGAAAAGCACGAATGCGCCCATTGTGCGGCGCACCGCTCCACTCGTACCGGAACCGGTAGACGTGGTTGTATAGGGAGAAGGCGCGGGAGCGGTCGGTGACGGCACGGCAGCAGCTGGCTTGTTCATCGTTGTTGCATTACTACTCGCTACGGAAGAAGTGCCAATAGCAGATAGGAACTTCCAGGCGAGCGCAGTCGTATCGATGGTGGTCGGTACCGAGCTTTCATTAAATCCTGCAGCGATAGCATCAAATCCCAAAAAGGGAACGTGGCCCGCTTGGTTCAGTGTGACCAGTGTCACGTTGGCATTGTTGGTACAATCAAACCGATACGTCACCGTGCCTTCGTCATCAGGCAACTGCTCGACACGTGTATCTTGGCCGCACCCGTTGCGGTCAGCAATGAATTTCACCATGTCCAGAGTGGAGGGAAAGCCAGTGTCCTGGGTGAGAAGAAAGGTATTAAAAGGCAATGTTTGATCCAACAGCCCATGTACGAGGAATACGGGGACGGGCTTGTAGTCTTTCGGAAAGGGAGTGATAAACTTGCCCGCGTGGCAGGCGACCCCGGTAACAATGTCCGAATGCAAAGCCGCCATGGACAAGGCAGCTACGCATCCATTCGAATGACCCGCCATGAACACTTTTCTCGGGTCAATTGAGACAGCTCCTTCCGTCAATGAGCCCACGGTTGTATCGATGACCTGCTCAATTGCCATGCGAAGAAACTCGATATCCATAGTCAGGTTGGCATCGAGGGAGAGAGCAGTGTTATTCCCCACCGTGCAACAGCAGCCTATGGCTTCAACGTCGCCTATGACAACCTCTCCTGGCATCGCAAAGCAAGTTTTTGACGTTAACGCCGCATCGGTGACACCTAAGGGCCAAACGATGACAAACTTGTTGGCCTGCGCTAGTTGGAACCATCCAGTGTAACCGATAGCAATTAGTGGACACGCCCCAAATGCGTGAATGTCAAAGAGAAGCGGAACCGCACCCACAGTCCCCTCCGGAATCATGACATAAAAGCATCGCTGGCGTCCGGCGACTTCGAGACAAAACTGTGGGACGTCGGATGTCGGGAGAGGCGGCTCGAGGAAGGGCAGGGCCGGGCTGATCGCTTCGGGTCCGTCACCGTTGCAAAGCACGTTCAGGTTGCTGGGATTTAGGGTCAGGTTTTTGCTTTCCTGTGATTGCACTTCGGTCCAAATAGTAGTAGCAACTAGTAACCAACAGAGCAGCAGAAGTTTCGAAGACCCAGCCATGATTGATTTGGCAGAGCTTGATTATGGCGACCGACAGTCAACCACAACAACCACAAATTTGATTTTATGGAAGAGACTCTGGTATGAATACTATTCCAAAAATACCGTACAGTGTATGCATTTTGCATCCAATAC
>JANLTA010000397.1:0-3713 GCA_031362705.1 Gemmataceae bacterium
CGGTAGCCCGATGAGATCAAAGTAGGCTCGCCGAATCAATGTGCGTTTGTCCGCGGGCGCTGATGGCGACAACCCTCGTGCTTCTAGTTGAGCAAGGACGAATAAGTCAATACTGCCGCGGGGCCTGGCAGCGTCGCGGACGGTTGGAGTCGCCGGATTCCGAATCGGCTGATATGCCCAGTGCGCCTTCGCCGAATCGCCAATTGCAGGTCGTGCTGTTGTCTTGGGGAAGGGCGCTCCCACTTTGACCCAGGCTTCCAAAACGGCGATCTGTTCGGCACTGAGTTTCTTTTCAGGCGGCATTCTCAAGTCCGAGTCGGAATGCCGCACAGCGCTGACCAGCAAACTCTCGTCCGGCTTATTCGGGACCATGGCTGGTCCTCGGTCGCCGCCTTGCAATATCGTTTCGCGTGAATCCAGTTCGAGGCCGCCTTTGGATTTGCCGTGTACCCGCGAATGGCACGCGTAACACTGGCTAACAAGTATCGGCCGAACCTTGGACTCGAAAAACGTGATCTCATCCTCTGCCGCGCAAGCGCTAACTGCATGTGCCAGACAGACGAGAACACCGACGACCCAGCGTCGATAGTCGTCCGAAATGCGGCGCGCAGTCGCCATGTACATGGACTCGTTGGTCACAATTGGCATGCAGGGATGCCCTATTGTTTTACGAATAATGCACGCCGATTGGGTTCAATGAATGTCGAGGCGAACTATAGCCAAGATGGTACCGTGATCGCCATCCACCGCGATCGGCACAGCGTGGTTACTGAGTCATCGGGAACCGCGAATGTAGAAAGAGCTATTCTCTAACGAGCGGCGGGGTTCACCCCCGCCGTCTTCACTCCCACAACGTGCTCAAACAAACGTCTCCCACCATCCCTTGATCATCGCCGTTGCCTTGGGGTCTTTGCTCACATCGTTAGCGCCGAAGCGCAGATTCATCGCACCTGTGTATTCCATCAACCGGCTTTGCGGCGGCGGGTCCAGCGTCACGCCTTTTTTCTTCACCGCTCCCGTGGCGTCGGCGGACTCCTCCTTGAGTGGTGCGTTCATCTTCAAGCGCACGCACAGATCGCGGAACGCAATGATCGCCTCCGTCTGCGCCTGTTCCGAAATAAACAGCACGCTCTTCGACAACTGGACTTTGATGCCGTGGCCCGCGCCGCCGCCGATCAGCGTACCGCCGTAGGTGCGCTCATGTTTGTACTTCACGCCGATGTAGAAGCGCTTATTCGGATTCTTGGTGGCATACGGCACGAGATAGTTGACGAAAAAGTCCTGCTCGGTTTCGATGCAGCCGTGCGAAAAACCCTTGACCGAATCGTGAATGTAGAATCCCGCGCGATCCGGGGCGACCATGTCCTTGTGCGGCGACAACCGCACCCGATTCGAACCCCAATTGGCCCAATAGGGTTCACAATCGCCGGCCGTCGTCTGCGTCGGCTGATCGCCCTTCACTGCCGGATTCGGATCGCCGCGCGGAATCTTCTGAATCCCCCAAGCGACCTTCAGATCGCACGTCCTGGCGTTGTACTCCGACCACGGCTGCTTTAGAATCGCCGACTCAACCGTGTACGTCCCCGAGGGAATCGGCCCGTGATCCTTGTACTTCTCGTACCAGCTCCAGCGATAATCTTCGAGAAACCGGTAAACGATGTTGCCCACGCGAAACACCCGTTCCTTCTCCGGAACCTCGTAAATCCCCGACGATGCCTTGAACTCCTTCCGCGTCTTACCGTCTTCCCAAAACAGCGTCTGCCCATCGTACCGAAGAAAATCCGCCATGACTTCGCCCCTGGAGTGTGGCAGCGCGATGGTCAATCACCCAGCGCATACCGCCGCCCAAACGCCTCATAAGTAGTACGGCGGTCGGAAGCATGAAGATTCATGAGGACACGACATTCAAGAAAGCGAAGTTCCGCGAGTCGATGAAATTGCAGCAAGCGTTGACGATTGCGGTCACTCAACTTAAGCGAATGCCGGGTGCGAAGATATTCACTTTGGAAGAGGCCGTCCGGGAATTCGACCCTGGAAGGGTCGCAGCAAACAGCCGGTGGTTGAGCGAAGCGATACTACCGGGTGCTGGCCGCAGGCTTGTTCATCCCTTCAGGATGAACATTCGACCCTGGAAGGGTCGCAGTTATTAGCCGGTGGTTGAGCGAAGCGATACCACCGGATGTCGACCCGCCCCTCGATGATGACCCCGGAGGGGTCACAGCCGCCCGGTGCTTTCGATCATTCACAATACCTCGGATCGTATTCGATGCCGGCCTTTTGCAACAACTCGATCAACTCCTCACGAGACGATTTCAATCGATGATGTTCTTCCTGCCTGGCGATGTAATTGCGGACGGGTTCACGTGCGGTGGGACTGACGGTGAACGCGGCATATCCTTCTTGCCAGGCGAAATCGTGCTGGCCGATGATGTCGTGAACCCAAATCGAAGCGGCCTTCTTCAACTCGCGCATGAAATCCGCCAGGCAATGCGTGGCTCTGAGGCCAACCAAAAGATGAACGTGGTCGGCGACGCCGCCAATGCCTTGCGGAAATCCATCGAGGCGGGCCACCGTACCGCCGAGGTATTCATGAAGGCGAGTGCGCCACACCGGATCGATTGTGGGTGTGCGATTCTTGGTGGCGAAAACAAGGTGATAGTGCAGGCTCAGATAAGTTGAAGCCATTGGCGAAAACTCCGCGATGTGTTTCATGGAATGGGGCTGCGACCCCTCCGGGGTCGATGATATGAGATGGATCGCAAACCGGTGGTGTCGCTTCGCTCAACCACCGGCTAAGAGCTGCGACCCTTCCAGGGTCAAAGTCCCGGATGGCCTCTTGGCTCGGCAAAGGCATGTTAGCGACTGACCCGGTCAGAAAACCGTGCTACGAGCCGGAGTGACGCTCGGTCAATGGATAGTGGCCCGGATCGAACACTGGCCCAACGCGCTGCGGCCGGGCCTCCGGACCTGGCGGCGGCTTCGACCGCCGGGTGACCCGACGCCATGCCTCGATGTGCCGTCTTTCGGTGATTTGCGGAATTCTGACGAATTCCGCTACCAAGCTTGATTCTGGCATCGTCGTAGTGTACATTTGTAATGAATCGGCACGACACGCCGATGCACTGCGATGTTCTTCCAGACTTGGAACCAGTTTGGCTGGCACATCGATCGCGCGGATGGCTTGCCGTCTGTTTGCGCGGTGGTTGATTCGACAGCGGCTGTTGGCGTTCATGGCTTGCGCGGCATCGGTTCCGGCCGTGCAAATCGTGAACGATCAACAACGAATGCATGATGCATTTGCGCCGATGTTGAGTAATGGCTAGCAAACGTGTTGAGTTGAAAGGCGATGCCGCGGGACAAAACGATCCGGCGCCACTGTCGCGTAAACAACCTCACCACCCACTCCCTCGCCATCAGCGACGAATGAGCCGACCGAATTCGGCTCACAAACACAGCGCCACACGCGCCCACCTCGAGTGTGGCAACAAGGTTGGCCGCCGCGGTCGCGGCGAGCGTGACCATTATCCTCAAGTGCCCGCGGCTATCGCCTTTCCAGCGCGTGGCATTGCGCGCGGGCGGCCATGGGGAGCGAGGGATAGCGGATGGTATCGGGATCTGGTGCCGTGGATCGGGCATCGCGGAGCTAGCGATTCATCGCCAGCGCGGATGTTCTTTGACAACTGAATTTGCGGCCAGCGGGGATGAGGGGCCTC
>JANLTA010000433.1:0-27000 GCA_031362705.1 Gemmataceae bacterium
TTGGCCGATGTCCACGTGCCGGTGCCATCCGCGGCAATCCGGGCGATGCCGCTGACAAGATTGGCCGGGTTCGCGCCGACGACACGAAACGTAAAGAACACATTGCCCTGGTTATCCACCGTCAATGGTGAGTCCACGAAAACGTTGCCATCGTAAGTGGCCTGGTTACTCGTATAGTCGGCCAGGTTGCCGAAGAAAGCCAACTGGCTGACGGTGCCCGTGGCCGAATCCGGGTTCGTGCGGTAATAGATCGTGCCGCCCGCGCCGGCGAAATAAACCCGATTGTTGAACGTGGACAACACCGGCTGATAAGGCGGATACCAACCATAATCCCGCGGCACGTAATCCGTGGCCACATCCCAAAGCAGCGTGCCACTGCTGGCACTTCGACCCACCACATGAAAATTCGGCGGCGAATTGCCCATCTTGAACGGGTACACCACCGTATTGGCATCCGTGACCACCGGGGCGCCGTAATGCCCGAAGCTGGAACTGAAAAAATTATCCACCGGCGACTGCCAGTGAACCGTCTGCACCGGCTGCGAAGCCGCCGCGGAAAGCCCCGAGTGTTGCGCATCGCCGCCAAACTGCGTCACGGCAGGAACGGCACGATCCTCAAGTGTTTCACAACGCAAACGGGAAGACTGAAGGCGACGAGGCGTTTTGCGAGTCATTGACATGAATAACCCTGTTGCGATAGCACGACCTAGTGGCCGCGTCACTCAGTGAGACCAAACGAGTACCCTTCACTTTACCAGCCACCCCGAAAAGGTGCAATCGGTTGGCCGCGACGCGAAGGTACTCCGAAGCGGAGCGCGAATCCGCGATGACGATGCCGCAACATCGGCGATATGTTATGATGGCACCACGAGGACTGTTCGATGAAGGCGATTGAATTCTCATCCGTGATCGGTACGGATCTCGTGCTCACCATCCCGTCGTCGTTGGCGTCAAACATCCCGACCGGCAAAACGGTGCGCGTCCTCATTCTTGTTGCCGATGGCGACTCCAACGCCGATTGGGAGTCGGCCACCGCGCACGCGTTCGGCCTCGGTTACGCTGACAGCGATGCCATCTATGACCAATTATCAGCCGGGTGAATTGGTTCTGGTCAATTTCCCTTTCACCACCAGCGGCCCGGGAAAACCGCGGCCGGCTTTGGTCGTTCTCGACACGGGCGATGCCGATGTCGTATTGGCCCGGGTCACGACGCAGTTTGCCACGACACCATTCGATGTGTCACTTCAACAATGGCAAAACGCCGGCTTGCTTGCTCCCTCGATTGTCCGCCTGCACAAGTTGGCCACTATCGCCAAATCATCCATCATCCGCTCCCTGGGAACGGTCGATCCGGCCGACCGCCCGGCGATTTCCACCGCTATTCGCACCGTCGTTGCTCCGTGGTAATGCGTGCGATGGCAATGCGTTACCACTAAAGCTTGAACGGAAACCCAAGCAGCGGGCCCCTGAACATCACCCACTCGTTCGCCGCGACGCAAAGTACTCCGCAGTGAAGCGCTTAACCTCTCCGGTTCCCTCCCCCCTTGTGGGGGAGGGTTAGGGTGGGGGGGTTTTAAGACAAGCATCTCACAAGGTTCAACCGCATCATGGCGAAAGCCAATGAATGGACCCGCGATCAGTTGTTGATGGCACTGCGTCTCTACATGCGAACATCGTTCGGCAGACTCCACGGCAAGAACCCGGAGATCATCGAACTCGCCGCCAAGATTGGCCGCACCGCGAGTGCCTTAGCCATGAATGCGAGCAATTTCGCAAGCATCAATCCGAAGTTGAATCGAAAAGGCAAAAGCCCACCCGTTGCAACGGGTGGGCTTTGCGCACTCACTGTACCCCGACGAAGACTGTATCTCAAATCGACCCGCCAAACCGCAACCGGAACTGGATGAAGTCATTGGCTGCGACCGTGCCGTCGCCGTCACTGTCGCCGAAGAAGCGGATGAGTTTGTTGGTGGCGGGATTGCCGATGAGGGTGTAGTCATCGCCGCCGTTGCCGTTGCCATCGCCATCCAGGCCATCGGCTCCGATTTGGTTCGCAAGCACGCTTAAGGTGTAACGACCATCGGCAAGTGAATTGTAATCCACCGCGCCGCCGGTGAAGGTGAGAGTCACGTCGTTGCCGCTCACGGTTGCTGCGAGGGTGACGGCTTTGCTGTCGCTTTGCCGGACCAGCGTGAAAGCGGCGGCAGGCGAGCCGATGAAAGTCAGCGGTGAATCGAAAGTGACTTTGACCTGCGTCACCGTCGAACGTTGGGCGGTGCCGTCGCCCACAACCACGGCTGTCACTTTCGCGGCCGGTTGCAACTCGAATGCCCCGATATCGATGACACCGACCGTGCGATTCCTGCCGCGTTGGTCGGTCGTCAGCGCCGCCGGGTTGCTGCCGGTGTTGATGCAGGGGCTACCGAGGAGCAGGGCGTGAGTCATGGTCGGCCCGCCGTTGTTGGCCAGCGGCCCGAGCTTGAAGTCGGCACCCAACAGCGCGGTGGTCGTCGCATCGGGGAAAAAGAACGACGCGCCGGTCTTGGAGCCAATCGCGCTGAATGTGGCGGTGACACTCGCCAAGGTGAACAAATCGTGGTTGGCGTTTGCCGTGGCGGCGTTGCTGCTGATCACACAGCTCTGAACGCTGAACGGAGTGGTGTAATAACCGTAATAGGTGTTGACGCCGGTGCCAGCGATGCCGCCGCCGCCTTTTGTTCCCAGGGCGGTGTTATTGGTGATGGTGCTGTTTTGCAACGTGACGCCACTGAGGTTGAAAACGCCGAGTATGCCGCCGCCGTTGCCGAATGCCGTATTTCCGGAAATGGTGCTGTTGCGCACGAGCGCTCCGTTGGTGCCGTTCGGCCCACTAAGCGACAAGCCGCCGCCGCCGTGGGTAACGCTGGCATTACCCTTGGACTGATTCGCGTTCACCGTACTGTCTTCCATCAGAAACGTGCAATAGCCGGGCGACAAAGCGCCGCCGCCATTGCGGGTGGCCAGGTTATTGCTGAGCGTGCTGCGGCGAATGATGATCGACTTGCTGCCGGAACCGCCGTAGATTGCTCCACCATCGCGGCCCGAGATATTGCCCGAAAGCGTGCAATCCTCGACCACCAGTTTCGCCGCCCCCGGGGCGGCGATGGCAATGGCGCCGCCGTCGGTGGTTGCTTCGTTTCCGGTGAGGACGCAGTTGCGAATCGTGACGCTTTCATCGCCGACGCGAACTGCGCCGCCGCGATCGACCGCTTTGCCGCCAATCAAACTCAACCCTTCGATAATGATGGCCGAATCGGTCGGTGCCGACGATGTGTTGAAGATACGTGATGCCTTGCCGCCATCGACGGTCACGATCGACGCGCCGGGGCCTTGAATGATGGTTGATCCGGCGATCTGTAGTTCGCCACTGGTCAGTGTAATCGTCTTGGCCGTGGCGAAGAACACGGGATCAAACGTGATCGTGTCAGCGCCGGTGATGGTATTGGCATCGAGAATCGCCTGCCGCAGGGTGCCCGGTCCACTGTCGGCGTCGGTGGTCACCAACAAATAGTACGGGACCTCGTAAGCGCCAATGTCGATTGCCGCACCGAACTGGCGCGGGAACCCTGCCCCGCGCTGGTCGGTCGTCAATGCCGCCGGGTTGCTGCCAGCGTTGATACACGAGCTTAGGGGCAACAGCGCGTGCGTCCTTGTTGGCCCGCCGTTGTCGGCCAACGGGCCAAGATTAATGGGAGTATTGAACAGGTTCCCGCCAAGATCGTTGAGACTACCCATGTCAATGTAGTATGACCCAATTGCGGAGTTTTTCGCCGCGATCGAGGACTTTTGGATGACAATGTCTGCACCAAGCCCGCCGGGTACGTTGTTCTGGACAATGGTACTTTCCAAGGAAACACTACCGGGACCTCCATATACACGAAGGCCTCCGACACTCGGGGCGGAGTTGTCGGTAATCGTGCTGTTCTGCACCACCAAAGTCGTGTTGGGATAGTCGACTTCCATGCCGCCGCTAATGACCCCGGCGGAGTTGCCCGAAATGGTGCTGTTGCGAATGGTCAAGCCACCGGCGATAAACGGACCGACCAGAGCCAGGCCGCCGGCAGCTCCGTAAACTCCGTCAGGTGCCGAATTTCCCGATACCGTGCAGCTATCCAGCAGAAAGTAGCTTCGGGCGTAAATTCCGCCAGCAAATCTAGTTGTGGCCGTATTGCCAGAAACCGTACACCGGATCAGAATGGTTTTTGACCCAGGACCGGAAACGTCGATCGCTCCGCCGAATATTTTTGCCGTGTTGTTGAGAAAGCTGCAATCAATCGCTGTGAATGAGCCATTAGAACCTAGAAACACCGCACCGCCATTGTTGGCGGTATTGTCAGCGAGTACGCAGTTCGACAGTGAAATGGCCTGATTCACGCCGTATATCGCACCACCATTAACTCCCTTGCCGCCTGTCAGGGTCATTCCCGAAATACCGATTTTGGCCGCTGCCGGCGCGGATATGTAGAAAATGGCGTTCGTTTGGTTACCGCTGACGGTGAGTAGTCCAGGCCCCGAGCCGCTGATCGTCACGGCGTCACTGATAGTGATCGCGCCCAGCGCAAGCGTGATGGACTTCGTCGTCGCAAAGACCATGTCGTCGAAGGTAACGATGTCGGCACCGGGGTTGGCGTTCGCTATCGCCAGTGCCTCACGAAGGCTCACTTTGCCATCGGTGTCAACAGTCTCGTCGTTGATGGCGTTGACCACAATTGGGATGGCCACGGCAAACGAGGCGAGTGTCCCGCCGGCAACCGGAAAAGGTTGTGGCGTGTCCTTGTCGACGATCTGGACGGGGACGACGTTGATCGAGTAAGTGCCGTTGTCTGTCAGGTCCCAGGCACCACCAGGTGGCGTAAACACATAGGTCGCAGTGATGGATTTGGCGTCGGCACTCGGCGTGGCTGTGATCAGGGTTGGCGTGAGGGACCCGCCGGGGCCGCTGACAATGACGTCGCCCGTTCCGAGCGACGAGAAGTTAATGAGCTGCGAGCCGGCGTTGTCCGTGTAGACCACAGTCAGAGTCTGGCTGGTTCCACCGCCAACAGAGACGTCTGGCGATGACCCGCTCGCCGACGGTGACGCCGGATCGGGCGATTCAAATGACCCGATATCGGTGGCGGCGCCTTGCGTTCGCCAGAAGCCTGGGCCGCGCTGATCGGAGATCAGGGCCGACGGGTTGCTGCCGGCGTCGATGGCCGGGCTGCCCGCATAGAGAATCAAAGTCTGCGTAGGCCCACCGTTGTTGGCCAGGAGCCCGAGCAATGGGTTCAGCGGCACGGCCAACGTTCCGGTTTGATTGTTCGTGGACGCGGGCGTGAAGGTCGGTCCATCATTTCGGACGCCGATCAAGCAATATTTGGCCGTCAGACCACCGTAAATGTCGTTGCCAGCGCCGACCGCAATATTCTTGGCGACGATCGTGCTTTCGATGGACAGCGTCCCGATCACATTGTGAATGCCACCGCCTTTATCATCGGCAATATTGTACGCGATCGTGCAGTTTTGTACGGTCACAGTGCATGTGGAACGCACTTCAATTCCGCCTCCGCCCCCAGTGTGTACAGGGAATGAGGTCGCTCGATTGCTGGTGATGGTCGAGTTGCGGATCGTCGCGGAGTTGTTGAATAAATAAATCCCGCCACCACCGACAATACCAGACGCCGTATTGCCGGAAACGGTACAACCGTCCATCACCAATTTTCCTGTTGTGTTATAAACGGCGCCGCCCTCATTGGCCGAACTGTTGCCGCTGAGCGTGCAATTGGTCAGAGTGAGCGTGGCCGTTGTACTAGCCGCCGTAGCAATACCGCCGCCGGACGCCGTACTAACATTGTTGGCGACGACGCAATTGGTCAGCGAGAAGTTGTCGTCACTGCTGAAGATGCCGCCGCCTTGGTTCGCGCTGCCGCCCGAAATGGTCAGGTTGGAGATGGTGATCGTGCCTTGGCCGGCGATGCCGCTGGTGATGATGCGCATGGCGACGGCCGCCCCGCGCTGCACGACGCATTTCGCCGCCGAGGTACCGACGATATTGACACTCTGCGTGATGGAAGGGACTGCCGTGAGCAACGAGATGGTGTGCGGCGCGGCGAAAAATGTCGGGTCGAACACGATGTCGTCGGTACCTGCGGTGCCGTTGGCGTCGCTGATCGCCTGCCGAAAGGTACCGATGCCGCTGTCCAGGGCGTTGATCACATTGAACGTGGCCGGTGCAATTCGACATTCGAGAGCCTGCACCATTAACCGAGTTCGACGGGAACGGCGGGGCAATAAACCGGTGCGAAGAATCCGTGTCATGGCCGGAACCTCTTGGAAGGGCGCGAGTTTGGAAATCGGCCTGGCGGGGCCGGTGTACCTTTAATGCGAGATTGGGAAGTGAATCACGCCAATGATGGTGTGCATAGCGGCTCGTTGCTGTTGGCTTTCTGCTGGCCGAAAGCGATGAACTCCGTTAGGCCTTGCGCAGTTGCCTGTAGTGGGAGATTGTAGAAGGGGTTGGCGAGGTAGGATCGGACGGCTTGTCGGATGATGCTCCATTTGGCTTCGAACCAACTGACGCCAGACCGGTAGCGATGCCATTGGAGTCGAATGAAGGCGCGCAACGCCAAGCCGATATGGTTGCGTTGGGAGCAAGCCAGACGTGCCGGGCAGTGTTCCACCTCGGTGCATTGCTTGAGACCGCGATGGTACTTCTTGAGACGATAAGGGGATAAGGGATAAGGGGTAAGGGGTCACAGGGGATAAGGGGTCCGCGCTGCAGCCGGGTCTCCGACCCGGCTGCGACTTCGACCGTAGGTCTCCTCTTCTTGTGCCGAGTGCTACGACGCCAAGCCACAAAGAGCTGCCCTTCGGTGAATTGCGGAATTCTGGCGAATTCCGCTACGGAGTAAACTACGGAGTAAACTCGTAGCCGCATTCGCCAGAATGCGGTGGCTCTCCCCACGGCCTACCTCTGGCGAAATTATGGCGAATTCCGCTACGGGGATTGACGACAGAAATAATTTAGTGTACACTTGTATTGATTCGGCGCGACACGCCGATGCACTGCGATGGTCTCGCCAGACATGGTACCAGAATGGCGGGCACATCGGGAGGAGTTATCACCACGGAGACACGAAGAACACAGAGGAAACTAGGACCATGGACTTTGTCTTCTCCGTGAACTCTGCGTCTTTGTGGTGGAAGTTCCTTCTTGAAACGGGTTGAAAGGCGATGCGACGGGATGTGTCGATCCGGCGAAAATGTCGCGGAACGATTACGAACTCACGACGCGCTGCTCTCGCCACGCGACCAATCGGGCTGACGCTTATGCGTTAACTCGGTGTAGTCGGGCCAACGTCTTGACGCTGGCTCGATGTTATCGCCACTTGCTCGCGAACCGGGCATTTGGTGTTGAGTTCTCATCGGGTTGTGTCATCTTATTCCCCTCCCTCGAAGGGAGGGGGTAGGGGAGGGATTTAGAACTCCCCTCTCCAGTCTCCTTAACTGGGAGGCAGATGATCACCACGACCTGATGCCTAGGCCTCCCCTCGGGGGAGTAGCCTCACGATCCCCGCAAAGGAGGATTGTGCTCGTCATCCCGCCTGGGGGGATGGCTGCGAGTTGATCACGTCAACTTGTGTAGTTCCCGTCCGCATTGCCTTTCCTGTGTGCGCGTGCGCGCACATAGCCGGCATCGCCAGCATGGATCATCGCGAGAGTCGTATATCGGCTGGTTGAATGTGGATGGGATTGCCGCGGCTACAAAGCCGCCCGGATCGGCAATCAGGCATGGAGTACGAACGTGTTGCCCGCATTGAAACAAGAAAACCCCCTCCGCCTGGCGGAAGGGGTTTCGCTGATCGAAAGGAGGACAGCAGTATCAAATACTGCCGCCAAACCGCAGCCGGAACTGGACGAAGTCGAAGGTCGAAACGTCGCCATCACGGTCGAAATCGAAGGCAACGTTGTTGGTACCGAACGCCAGCCGGAAAAGGACGAAGTCGTTGGCCGCGACCGTGCCATCGCCATTGGTATCGCCGAACAGGCGGAACAACCTCGGCGCGACGAGCGGATCGCCGACGACCATGTAATTGTCGCCTGCCGTGCCGTTGCCATCGCCATCGAAACCGGCACCGGCAAACTGCGATGCCAGCACCGTCAGCGTGTATCGGCCATCGTTCAGCGATTGGAATTCGGTCAACGATCCGCTGAAAGTCAGCGTCGCTTCAGTAAATCCGGCATTGGTCGTCACTGCAGCCAGCGTGACGGCACCCGTGGGCAGGCCCGGCCCAGTACGCACAAGTTGGAACGCCGCTGCCGGTGCGCCGACGAAATTCACGATGCCATTAAAGGTCACCTTCAGCGAGGTAACCATGGATCGCTGAGTCGATCCGTCGTTAATCGTGACCGCTGCGACTTTGGCCGGCGTGTTGGTCTGGCCAAAGTTCACGTTGAGTACACCCTGACCAGCCGGCACCGTGACCACTTGCACTCCACCGACTGGTTCAGTCGCAGTCCATCCGCCCTGCAGTACGCGGCGGACGTTGTACGTGCCGTTTGGGCTGTTCGCCAACGTGTATGTTCCGTCGGCTTTGCTGACGGCAGTCAGATCACCGGTTGTGAAGTTCAATGACCAATTGTCGATCGTGCCGAAATCGCCGGGTCCGATGTCGGTGATCGTAAACGTCCAGATACCGTTGGGAGACTGACCATTGAAATTGCTAAGCAGCCCCTGCGGTTGGAAGCTGCCCGTGAAGGGCGCGGTTCCCGCGCTGATCAGCACGACCGCCTGGTCGTCGAGGGTGGTGTTGGTAAAGTTCATTCCCGCGCCGCCGACGTTGGCAAACAACGTGATCTTGGTCCCGGCCGGGCTAGTCAGAAATCCTTGCAGGTCGCCGTCGTAGGTGTGAGTGATGCCAAATTTGAAGTTCAAGTCGGTGATCGAACCAGTCAGCCCGCTCACATTGAGGGTTGTGGTCGTGGTCATCAGGTCGGGCAGATTCACCGGCACGGCAGTCGCATTGATCGTGCTGGTGCCGTAGTTATCAATGGCGCCGTTGTTGTTGTCGTCACGGAAAACGGTCCATCCTTGCAGGCCCGGCTCACCGGCAGTCAGTGTGCCGTTGGCGTTAGTGTCGTTGTAAACGGTGCCCGCAATCTGGCCGGGCAGATTGGGCACGCCAGTCAAAATCTCCCATACGCCGCGGCCATGCGTGGCGGCCGCCAGAATCTTGGTCTGAGGACTGTATTCAATGTCGCGGACTTGCGAGATTGGCAAGCCAATGCCAAACTTCGCCCAGTTCGTGCCAAGATCGATCGACCGGTACACGCCCTGGTCGCCGCTCACATACAAAATGTCGTCGCCGCTGCCTGACGTGGCGCCGGGGTCGAGCAGCACATCATAGAACGGAGCGTCGATGAGCGTGCTGCTGATACTTGTCCACGTCACGCCGGCGTTGGTGGTCCGCCAAATGTTGTCGCCGGTCGCCGAGAAATTGGCGGACACGGCATAGGCGATGTTGGAGTTGGTCGGGTCCACGGCGAAATTCTGAATATCGTTGCCGGCCTGGGGCGTGCGCTGGATCCAAGTCACTCCGTTATTGGTGGTGACGAAAACCTGGTCGGCGGTGTAAGCGCTGGCCTTACCATCGGCCGACGCCCCGCAACTGACATAAATGGTGCCCGACGATGTCGGTCCGATACCGATGGCCCGAATCTCGTTCGGGAACGTGAATGTGTCGCCCGCCAGCCGGCCCCAGTTTGTGCCGCCATCGGTACTCACGTTCAAAACGTTGGTTCCCATAAACACGCGGTCGAGAGTGCCGGGGTCAGCCGCCATCGGCGGGTAAAACGCAGCAGCAGCGGTATTGGTGATCCCAGTGACAATTGCAACCCAACTGGCACCGCCGTCGATGGATCGTCGGACATAACCGCCTGCACCATAACTACCCACGGGGTTAGCTCGCCACATCCGGCTGGCGTTGAACGGGTCCGTGATCACATCGCCGCCGTCGCCGCCCTCCGGCAACGTCCAGCCCAAGCTATCGCTGAACCGGACCAGACCGTTGTCTTGCGTACCCCCGAGGACAAAGTCCGGATCAGTTGGGCTGATCGCGATACCCATGAACTGAATGGTGTTAATCGCGCCGGTGACGTTGCGACTTGTATTGATGCCGTTCAGGTTGGCCCACAGGTTGGTCGAAGGCGTGTAGCGCCAGGCACCGCCATCGCTGACCAGGAGAAACCGCCCGGCGCTATCCATGGCAAACCCGTGGTGATCCACGTGCGGCCCTTTACCGTCGGCGCCGCTGTTGATCGATGTCCAGTTGGCGCCGCCGTTGGTGCTGCGACTGAGCTGCGTCGTGCCGCTGGAATAGACGATGTTGGCGTTGGTCGGATCGACCAGCAAGTTGAGGCAAAACCACATGCGATCGGTGTTGGGCGCTACTGCCGTGCGGTCGGTCCAACTCGCCGCTCCGTTGGTCGATTGAAACCAGCCGAAGAGCATGCCGGTGCTTGGGTTGGCCATTTCAACATAAATGACTTGATTGTTCGAAGGTGCGACGGCAATTTCCGTGCGGCCCACGGTCGTGCCGAACGGCAGATTGGAAATCAGCGTCCACGTCGGCGTGGCCGCGAGGGCGTTGGTTGTCCGGTACACGCCGTTGACTGTGGAGCCCAGCCGCGTGCCCACTCCTGCCCACATGATATTGGGGTTCGTGGGATCCGGTTCCAGATCAGTGAAGTCCTCGGTCGTCGAAATCGCTGTCGTGATGTTGGTCCAATTCACACCGCCGTCGGTCGAGCGATAAACGCCGGTCTGCTTCGTGGGGTCGCAATCGGTGCCATGGTTGCCGTTGGCCGCGAATACGATATTCGCATCGGTCGGATGGACAACAATATTGCCGATCACTGTGCGGTCGAACACGCTTGAACCAAGTAGCGTCCAGTTCGTCCCGCCGTCCGTGGATTTGAGAACGCCCTTGCCGTAAAAACTCAGCGCGCGAAGTTCTTCCTCGCCGGTGCCGACGTAGACGATGTTCGGATTGGACGGCGCCAGTGTGACAGAGCCGATGAACGGCGAGGCCTGATTATCGGTCAACGGTGCCCACGTTGGGTTGGTCGCCGTTGAATTGGTCGTCTTCCACACGCCGCCACCCGCCGAGCCGATGTACACAACGTCGGGGTTGGTCGGGTGTACGGCCAAACCCGCGGCCCGGCCGCTCACGTTGAAGTTGCCCGGCGTCTGCGCGCTCAACAGCGGCGCCGGCCCGAGCGCCGTCCAATTGGTCGTGCTCAGCGGAATCGACGACGATGGCAAATCCCGCCGCTCCAT
Source organism: Gemmataceae bacterium (assembly GCA_031362705.1). Taxonomy (GTDB): domain Bacteria; phylum Planctomycetota; class Planctomycetia; order Gemmatales; family Gemmataceae; genus JAIBBI01. Next base: position 11,357 of record JANLTA010000433.1, read on the forward strand.
CGTTTCCAGCCGCATCGGCAACAATCGATGGATTCCCCGCATGGATCGGTGACGCTTCATGATGATGACGCTCGGATGGAAAAACGAATGGGTCGAACACGATTATAATATCTGAAATGACTTCGACTTGCAATCGGCACGTGGAGTGAAAATCATTCAACCGCCGATTACGCGGATTACCGCAGACTCGTCTTCAATCTGCGAAAATCTGTGCAATCTGCAGTTAGTTTCCCATTGCCCTACACTCGATCCCATCGTGCAGAGCCTGCGCTTGATCTGATATATTGCCAACAGCATCAAGTCAGCGGGAACTGGGCATGCGCGCCAATCGACGGCCGGCAATGACACTCTTGGAACTTCTCGTCGTCATTGCCATCATGGCAACGCTGATGGGATTGCTCTTGCCCGGCGTCCAAAAAGTGCGAGAGTCCGCCAACCGAACGAAGTGCCAGAACAACCTGAGACAAATCGGCTTGGCCCTGCAAGGTTATCACAACGCCAAAGGCAGCCTGCCACCCGGTTATTGGTGCGAACACCTCAACTTAATCGAAATCGAATTCAATTCTCCCGGTTGGGGTTGGGCGGCTTACCTGCTGCCATACTTGGAGGAGGCACCTCTGGCAGAGAAGCTCCGGTGGGACCTGGCAGTCGAAGACATCGCCAACGCCCCCGCTCGTGTCCAGGTTGTCAAAACCTTTGTCTGTCCGTCTGATCTGAACACCGGTCAGTTCATGGTTTTGTCGCAGTACAATCTCAAGCTCGCGTTCGCCGCCACCAACAGTTACGCCGCCTGTTACGGCTTCGGCGACCAGATTGGCGAGCAGGCCAGCAGCGGCAACGGCATCTTCTACCGCAATAGCCGCACGCGCCTGGCCGACATTCGCGATGGCACATCGACCACCATGGCTATCGGCGAGCGCGCGGCCTGGTTCTGCCAGGTGCCATGGATCGGCGTCATCACCAACGGCACCGTCCGAACCCACCCGAGCGCCCCGACGTTCGTGTCCGCCATCGAGGAAGCCCCGGTGATGGCCCTGGCCCGAACCGCCTTCGGCCCCCTCAATGATGCCTATTCCAGTCCTTACGATTTTTACACACCCCATCCGACCGCCGGTCAGTTCCTATTCGCCGATGGCGCAGTCCACGCCCTGCGCTTTACCCTCCCCACACCCATCTGGCAAGCCATCGGCACCCGCAACGGCGGCGAGACCCTATCAACAAGCGACTTTTAGGTTAGCCGCGACGCGAAGGTACTCCGCAGAGGAGCGCGAAGCGGCCCACCATTGAACAGTGTCTTTTCGCGACTTAAGCGCTCCGCTCCGCAAAGCCTCCGCGTCGCGGCTAACCTATTCCACAACCTCGCCACCCGAGCGCGTGGCCATCGCACGCCAAGTGGCAATCGCCACATTGTCATTCACCAAACGCACTGAGCCATCGCAGAACAGCACGTTGACGCCGCCGGGGTGCAGGCTGCGGGCGGCGCGGAAGCCGATGGCGCTGAAATTGGCAGGTCCGGGGGCGACCGCACTACTGACGCAATCGAAGGTCGGGTCATTCGGTTTGAGGTAATGGTTGTAACTGGCGCAGCGAAGCTCGCCACTGGCCCACATGAAGCCACGACGGCGTTGGAAGTTCCAAAGCGATGCCTGAGCACAAGTCGTGTCGCTGACAGGCGTCCCACGATTCACATAGGCATAAGCACGTTGTGCTGATGCCGGCATGGTGCTGGACGACTCCGCTCCTTCGCCCAGCGTGCTTTCGCTCATCGCGGCCGTCACGCTGGTGCCATCCTTGATGTCCGCAACGCGCGACGGTGTGCGGGCGCGAAAGGCACCGTCCGCATCCCAGGATGAGCCGTAGGGAGGGCCGCCGTTGGTCGTGCCGGAGCCGACGCACACGGCATAGTTAGTCGGGCCGATTACGGGCACGCCATAGCCGCCGCCGAGTTCGCTGATGGTGTCGGAAGGGCAGAGAAACGATCGAATCACTTGCTGCACTGCAAACTGATTGTCTGTCGAAATCGTGAGAAGTAGCCCGTAGATCGGCACGTTCAGATTCATGCGATTGTAGATCGCTTCCTGTTCGAGAAACGGATTCATCTGCGCGAGCGCACTCCAAGTGTCGAAGTACGCCGGAATGAGCGGATCCAGGTCGCGGGCCGGGAACGCCGTCGGGAACGCACCGCGCGATGTGTGATAATTTTGCAGCGCCAGCCCGAGTTGCTTGAGGTTGTTTTGACATTGCACGCGCTGGGCGGCGCTGCGCACCTTCTGCACGGCCGGCAGCAACAGGCCCATCAACGTTGCGATAATCGCGATGACGACGAGCAATTCAATCAGGGTAAAAGCGCGGCGGTGGGACACGGCAAACTCCCGGCGACGAGGTTTTGATTATGAAATCTTAGCAGGTGGGACTGGACACTTGGAAATTTAGGTGTAATGAGAATATCGGCGGATTGGGCAAGCTGTGCCGGGTCGCCGCAGGATTGACGTATCACCTAAGGAATAGGAACCCATGCAACTACGTGTTTTCGCGGCTCTCGTTCTGACTCTGGTCGGCACTGGTTCAGTGTCCGCGCAGGTCGTCGTGTCGGATTGGGCCGGCCGGCTGCAGAACTACAACCCCAACGGCGGGGCCATCTCGACAATCAGCGGCTCTGTAGCCAGGCCGACCGGCATGGTTTACGGACCGGACGGCTTCCTTTACGTGTCCGATATCGGTGCCGACACCATGTCCAGCACCGTCAAAAAGTTCGACGCCACCACCGGAGCATTAGTCTCCACGGTGCTGACGACGGCCCAACTCGGCACAAGCTTCCAGGCGACGGGGTTGGCATTCGGACCTGGCGGCGATTTGTTAATCGCCAACCAGGTGGGCATCTTCGCGCCGCCATTGGCGAGCGGCAGCGTCTATCGCTACAACCTGAACACAATGATGTTAATGCCGATCATCGTGGGTCTTAACCAGCCCGAAGGTCTGCTATTCCACAACGGCAATCTCTACATCGCTGAGGTGAGCAACATTGACCCGACGCAAGCCCGGGTATCGCGATACAACTTCATTGGTGCGCCGACGACGTTCATCGCACATGCAACCGGTGGCTTGAATCAGCCCACTGCAATGGCGATCGGGCCAGACGGTCTGATGTATGTCACAGATGTGACCGACTTTGTCGTCCGCAAGTACGACGTGAGTAACCCGACATTGAACTCTGTCTTTGCCAGCGGCGCGGGATTCAATTCGCCAACGGGAGTGGCGTTCTCCAATGGACACATGTTTGTGTCCAATTACGGAACGGGTTCGCCGGACGGTTTCCTGTCGGGATTCAACGCGACCACCGGTGCTTTTGAAGGCGTCGTGGTGCCGAACCTTGTGATTGGCAGCGCGGTAGTAGCGGTGCCGGAACCGGCATCGTTCGTGCTATTTGGCTTGCCGGCTGGCGCATTCGTGCTAAGACGACTCCGCCGCGGTGGCAAGCAATAGGTTTCACGGGACTTGACACAGTTTGTCACAACCGTGATGTTGGAATTTGTATTCTCTGTGTTTTCCTTTGTGACCTTCGTGTCTTTGTGGTTAACTCTTTAAGACTAACCACAAAGACACGAAGGTCACAAAGGAAGCACAAAGAAGATAAGACTAAATAACACGAGTCGCCCACATGGCGCGGGCCAAACCAGCAATCGTCCGACTTGCCGAGTTGAAAGTCGGCGAGTTGGGCGATTGCTTTGTTTTGCTCATTGAGCGAACACGTGTCACCACGTCGAGCGGCAAGCAGTTCTTTAATTGCCGCTTTCGGGATGCCAAGACCATCATGCCGGCCGTCGTCTGGTCGGATTCCAGGAACTATGTCGATTGCGAAAGCCAATGGCAACCGGGCCAGTGCTACAAGATGCGCGCGGCCCGAAAGGAATCCGACAAGTACGGCCCCAGCCTTGAAATCGAGCAACTGCGACTCGTCAACGACGGCGACAAAACGGATGGCTTCGACCCGTTGGCGCTGATCGAGCCGCCTCGCCATGATCCCAATGAAATGTTTGCCGAGCTTCGGCAACTGGCGGAAGCCAGCATCGCCGATGCGCCGCTGAACAATTTGGTGTTGTCGCTACTGGATGCGAACCGCGAGTTGCTGCTGCTGACGCCGGGTTCGCCGAAGCATTACTATCCGTTCGCCGGCGGCTGGTTGGAACACACGTTGAGTGTGACGAAGAAGTGCCAGTGGCTGGGAGAGCGCTATCGCGAACAGTATCCGGAGTTGAAGCCGCCGCTGAATTTGGACGTGCTGTTGGCCGGGGCGATTCTGCACGACCTGGGCCGGGTTGCCGAGTTGGGTGGCGTGTTAATGACCGAACCGACCGTACCAGGAAGGTTACTCGGCCACATCACGCTGGGCCGCGATTTGGTCCGCAAGGCAGCCCTTGATGTTCCCGACCTTGATGCGGAGATGTTGCTACTGCTGGATCATTTGATTTTGAGTCATCTCACATTGCCCGAGTGGGGCTCGCCACGCTTGCCGTCGATTCCCGAAGTGTTGATCCTGCACCATGCCGACGACTTGGACGCCAAGATGGAAATGTACGCCCGCTGCCTCATGCGCGATCAAGCGCCGGGCCAATTTACTGACAAGGATCCGATGCTGGGCAAGCAGTTGTACAAGGGGCGAAGGGTATGACGTTGTTGGAAAGTGATTACATAATTCTGTCAGCGTAATAAATCTGGCCTTCCCGGTATGGGTCGGGATTGCCACAATAAGACTTGGTACACACCCTAGGTTTGGCCGGAGTGTGATCGCATGTACAGATGGTCGAGGCATTCATGGCGAAGGAAGAAGCAATTGAAGTGCAGGGGCGGGTGACGCAAGCCCTCGCCAATACGACGTTTCGAGTCAAACTCGATAGCGGCCATGAGATCATCGCACACATTGCCGGAAAGATTCGCAAGCACTTTATCCGCATTTTGCCGGGCGACATCGTGACTGTGGAAGTATCGCCGTACGACCTGACCAAGGGTCGCATTACATTTCGCGGACCGATTCGACCCAAGCAGGAAGCCGCGCCGGTGGCCTGACGTGGCCGGCAAATCCTACCGGAATAATCGGCTAATCCGCAGTAATTTCAAGCCGATTGGGCTGTCGCCGTACGATAATATCAGTAAAGTAGCCAGAACCGAATCTTGGGAATGAGCTGGGCCATGCGCCTGGCCGAATGAAGAACGAGGGTTGGTATGCCGTTGCGGATGCGTGTTCACGATCGGGAGCCGATATCGGCGGCCTTGCGCCGTTTCAAGAAACTGCTCGAACGAAGCGGCTTGCAAAAAGAGATGCGCAAGCGCAAGCATTACGAAAAACCGTGCGAACTGCGCCGCCGCAAGAAGCTTCGCAAGTTCGTGGCGATCCGCAAAGCGAAGACCCGCACCGTCACGACGTGACGCGATAGCGAGATGGCTTCGACTTGGCGTCCGGTTGTCAGTAGCCCAGGGAGTCGACTGATTAGCACTGCCATACTACAGCCACTTGCCCGAGTGCGTCGCCGACGCCTGTCAATGACGTGGCTGACGCAGCCGCCGAATTGGGTCAAGGCAATACCGTTCTTTGCGTTGCACGCCGCCTGCTTCAGCGTGTTTTTCACCAGCGTTCACGTCGTCGATTGGATCATGTGCGGGATGTTTTACGTCATCCGCATGTTCGGCATCACCGGTGCGTATCACCGTTATTTCGCTCACAAGACGTACAAGACCAGCCGGCCATTCCAATTCGTGCTGGCGTGGATCGGCTGCAGTTCATTGCAAAAAGGTCCGCTTTGGTGGGCAGGCCATCATCGGATGCATCACCGCCATTCGGATACCGAAGACGATGTGCATTCGCCGATCACCAAGACCATCTGGGACGCCCACGTCGGCTGGATTCTGAAAGAAGAAAACGACGTTACCCACTGGCACGTGCTGAAGGATTGGACCAAGTATCCCGAACTCTTGTGGCTCAACACCTGGCATTGGGTGCCGGGTATTCTGCTCGGCGTTGCCACGTATTTCATCAGCCTTGCGTTTGGTGGCACCGGCTGGGGTGGAGTGTCGGCTGGCTTCGTGCTGAGTACGGTTCTGTTGTACCACGGCACGTTTACAATCAACTCGTTGGCTCATTTATTCGGCAGCCGCCGCTATGAGACCACCGATCGCAGCCGTAACAACTTCTGGCTCGCGCTGATTACGCTTGGCGAGGGTTGGCACAACAATCACCACCACTACCAGAATGCCACTCGACAGGGTTTCTACTGGTGGGAAATCGACATGTCTTATTACACGCTCAAGGCGCTGAGTTGGGTCGGCCTAGTGTGGGAACTCAAAGAGCCGCCGAAAGACGTGTATGAACAAGCGTCGGCGTAGTAACAAACCCGACCGCGACTTGATCCGTCATTGCCAGTGGTTATGATAACAATCTAACGGGGCGGTAGCTCAGCTGGGAGAGCGCTGCGTTCGCAATGCAGAGGTCGAGAGTTCAATCCTCTTCCGCTCCACTTAAAGGCCGCCGGGTACACAACTCGGCGGCTTTGTTTTTGCGCTGGGCGACGCTCCGCTACGGAGTACCTTCGCGTTGCGGCTAACCTATTTACTCTTCTCTTTCGGCGCGTCTTTGATTTCCTTGTCGAGTTTTTCGCTCAGCGCTTTGGCTTCCTTCTTGAAGAAAAAGAAGGCTGGAGATTCCAGGGCCTGCTTCAGCATCCGGGCGGCTTCTTCTCTGGATTCTCTCGACTCGGATAACGGCAGGGCCAGGTAGTACGCCATGTCGGGCGTGACTTGATTGTTGATGATCGCCTTCCGCAATATCTGCTTGGCCTGTTCGATGTTGCCATTGCGATAGAGGCAGTAGCCGTAAGTGGCGATGGTATTCAAATCGTTCTGGTATTGCCGGGCGTTGACCTCGGCTAATTGCAATGCCCGCTTCTTCGACGCATCATCGCTCATGTCGGCAAGGATCAGAGCGAGCTGGTTGCTGGCGACCTGATCGCCCGGCGAAGTACTGTACATCTCCTGGAAGATTCTCGTGGCAGAGACGTAGTCACGATTGCAGCGGGCGATCATACCCTGCATCCGCTGCACTTCGACATTCTTGGGATCGAGCCGCATGGCTTGTTCGCTGTGTAACTTGGCCTTCTCCAGATTGTCCTGTTGCAGCAGGAAGTCGGCATAAGCGACGTGAACTTTGCCGTTGTTGGCTTCCTGCTTCACGGCCTTGTCGAACCACTCGGCGGCCTTTTTCGGATCGTTCTTGCCCATGTATTGCCGCGCCATCATCACGGAGGCCGGCAACAACGTCACATCGTCTCTGACCGCCTGTTGAAACTCGGCAAACGCATCATCGGGCTTATCCAAATTGAATAGCACGGTGGCATAACGGTTCCGCGCGATGCCATTCTTCGGGTCCAACGTCAGCCATGCGGCCAGGTGCAGCTTGGCATTGGCCCAGTCCCCGCGCATTTCATATCCGGTGGACGACGCCGCCCGGCCAAAAATTTGGAAGCTCTTCTTTTGTTCGCCCGTCCAGCGAGGCGCTTCCGATAGCTCCAGCATCTTTTGTGCGTTGAGAATGGTGTCAGTCACCCGTTGCTCGGCAATGGCCCACTCGGCCAACGTGCGATAAACCTCCGGGTGATCTGGATTCTCGGCCGCCGCCTGCTCCAGGAAGCCACGTGCCTGCTGCACGTTCGCCTTCTGCTGCTGGACCATGGCAAGGACCATGCGGGCCAGGATCAACTTGGCCGGCGGCAACGCCGGGTACTTCTTGACCGCCTCCTGAATCGACTTGTAGGCGTCGTCGCCCTTGCCTTGCAGCAGCATTTGCCCCGCGTTTTCCAATTCGTCAATTTTGGTTGGCAATTGGCCACCGGCCGGTGGAGTCTGAGCGTGGGCCGAACCGATCAACAGGACCGTACTCAAAACTGCCGCACTGACACTTCGAAAAAACATGGAGCTACCTCAAGACGAAACAGACGGGGCAATGCCTAAGATTATAGGGTTCCTCGACAAATCTGGCGACACGATGCCATGTGATGGTCGTTCATCACAACTGACGTGCCGCACCCTTGTACCCCACCGGTATAATCGGAAGGCGGAGGTATGGTTATGGTCGCCGTGAACACATGTTGCGTCAATTTACCGGGTCCGAGCCGGCGACGGCATCACGTCAACTACGAGTACGTCCGCACCTGGCACAACGAGGACCGCAATGCCGTGGGATGCCTGGATGTGTGGGAAGTGCATGGTGGCCGGGAAGTGTATCAAGTGGCGTTGGAACAACGGGCCGGCGGCTGGCGGCAATGGAGTTGTACCTGTGCTCACGCCATCTACCGTGCCGAACCGTTGGGCCGCGCCTGCAAGCATGTGCTGGGGCTGCCATCCGCCGCCAACGACGGGACTTGAACGCGCTACGGTTTCTTCAACTCGATATTCAACTCTTGGCGTTCGTTGGAATCTCGCACGGAGCGGACGTACTTGATGATATGGCCGTCTTCGAGATCGAAGTGGGCGACGCAGAACACCCGTGACGCTTTCGGCTGCTGATCGATTTCCAGGTTGCGTTCGAGCCAGCCGAAGCAGCCGTCCATGTCGTACTGGCTCCATAGCCGGCGGTCCAACGGTTGATCGTTGAGTTGCAGATCGGTCACGGTTCGGTTTCGGACCGTCACGCGCAACACATCCCTAATGCTTCGATCCGTACCGGCCGCCACATCTTTCTTGATCACAAGATCGTAGTCCTTGAGGCCAGTGTGTTCCCACAGGCGCTTGGCATTGGCCAGCTGTTCCGGCGTGAGTTGCTGCTTGAGATTGTAGGTCAAATTAATCCCCGCCGCGATGGCCGCCAGACTGAACATGACGACAAACAACCAGATCCAGTTCTTGTTCCTGGGTTGAATGCCATCGGGCATCGCGTTAACGCCAACTTCACTCATCGCCGCGTCACTCCTGGTCGTCAGATGCGTTACTTATCTACTATTGATTTTCACGTCCCGAACGCATTGGCCGCACAATCGTCATGGTCGTTGTGCCCGCGCCTGAGCTATGTGTGTCTGGCCTAGTGGGGGGCGGGTTGGCCCGTTAGGATGAAATGGCAGACTCGTCGTTGAGGACGTTTGGCCGTGGCTCTGACACCGGTAGACAATCAGTTGCTGCAGCGCTGCCTCCGCCGGGAACGCGGGGCGTGGAATGATTTTGTTGATCGCTTTCTCGGTTTGATTTACCACGTTATTCACTACACGTCGTACTTGCGCAGCGTGCCCTTGCAGCCCGAAGATGTCGAAGACGTGGCGGCCGATGTATTGCTGGCTGTGGTGGCCAACGACTATGCGGTGCTACGGCAATTCCGTGGCCAGGCCAGTTTGGCAACGTACCTCACGGTGATCTCGCGGCGCGTGTGTGTGCAGGCAATGGTCAAGCGGGCCGCGATCCGGGAAGCGCCGTTGGACGGCAAGGCAGAACGCGAAGTCCGACCCAAAGTCGAACGCAGCCTGGAAGCCATTGAGGAAGTGCAGAAGTTGAAGAAGCGGTTGCCGGCCCGCGAGCGGCAAGTCGTACAGTTGTTTTACATCGAAGGTCGCAGTTACGAAGAGATCGCCACCTCCATGCATTTGCCGGTCAACAGCATCGGCCCCATTTTATCGCGGGCACGCAAACTGCTGCGCGGAGCGAAGAAAGCGCCGGCGGCGGACAAGAAGCCGAAGGTTTAGCTCGGCTTTGCAACGAAACCAATTCTTGCAGTCTCACGCGTCTTCCAACTTACGTTTGTTCCGATCCTGTAGCGTAACGGCTAATCTGACTGTTGTGCCACAACTTCTATTCGAAAAACGAGTTATGCAAATGAGAAAAAATCGTTCCGGTCCATTTAACTCTTCTGGAGAGGGCACCCCTTCTCACCTGGAACAAACGGTGAATTCGAATGTGCTTCTACAGTGTGGTTTCGGAGCAAAGCCGGTTTAGCTCCTCAAACATCACCTTGACGACGTTCCACGATGCGACTATTGGCGGGGTCATGTCGCGATGGTCTATTTGGACCTTCGGGCACTTTCCGATTGAGGAACCCCCCAATGAATTGGTCGCCGAGATTCGCATTCGCCTCTTTGGCAATGGTGCTGGCTTTCGGGCTGGCGCACGCCCAGACGAACGCACCGTCATGTCAACCTACACGCGTCGCCTGCCCCGCACCCAGCAACGGCGGACCCGGCGTGGCTGTTGAAGTCCGCGTTGTCCGCATCGGCGATGCACTGTTTGCCGAGCTGATGAAAAGCAATCGCCTCGATTCCAAGAGCCTCGTCACCGTTGATGACAAGATGGCCAAGGTCATCATCGGGCGCATCCTCGCAGATGCGGAATCCGAATGTGTGGCCGCGCCGCGGATCATGGCGATGAGTGGTCAGGAAGCCAAATTGGTCATTGGCAGCGAGATGCCATTTGTCACGGACTTGAAACTCGTACGCGTGGCTGATCAGGCGGTGATCATACCGCAAAGTCAGACACTGACCAACGGTTGCAGCATCACGGTTGTCCCCACGATCACGCCTGACCAGGGCCATGTGATGATGCGGTTCCAGGCCGAACAATCAGAAATGCCCTGTGCCGACGTGCCGTTGTTCCCGGTCACCACCTTCATCACGCCGGTGTTTGAAGGTGGCGCACAAGGCCAACCGATCCCGTTCACGCAGTTCATTCAACAGCCGACACAGTTCAAGCGCACCGTGACCAACGCTTTCGGCATTGCCGACGGCCAAACCGGCTTGATCTATGGTGGCCATACCGCTCGCACCGACAAACAGATTGAGCGCGTGCCATTTTTCGCGGACCTGCCCATCGTCGGCGGCCTATTCGAGACCGAGTGCGACAAGCCCGTGAGCAATCACTTGGTGTACATGGTCACGCCGCAGATTGTGGTTGCACCGCCCATGCCCGTACCGTGTCAAGCGGCTTGCTGCCCGATGCAGCCAGTACCGAGCCTGATGCCGACTCGTGCCTCGATGGCGGTTGTACAGGCGGCCAATCGAACCGTGGCCGTGCCACCACCGATGCCGGTTTGCATCGGGCAGCAGCAATCGCAGTCAGCGGTGTGTCCCGCAACCGTACAACCGCCGTGCAAGCTGGCGGAAATAGTACAGACCGATGCGTCCACGCGCATGGTCAGCATCCGATGCACCATCATCAGAATCGATGAAGCTTTCTTCGACAGGGCTGACGCGGAAGCATGGTCGGATTTGTCACCGCGTCAGGCGAGTCAACCAGGCAAAATCATCGACGCTGACACAGCCAACCGCTTTTGCCGCTCAATCAAGGCGCAAAAGGGTGGCGAAGTTCTGGCTCAGCCAATCATGACCACAACCGAAGGCCACTCCATTCGCTTTCAACACTGTGGGGAGCCAATCTGCATTCAGAATGTTGCGTTCATGGAACGCAATGGAGTTACAGTCCCGGACTTCACGTCACAAACGGCGGCTTGTGGAATCGGTTGCGTCTTCGACCCCAAGCTGTCAGCCGATGGCAAGGTTTGTCATCTGAACATGACAATCGACGAAACCAAGGTGGCGGGCAAACGCCCGGCTTCGTGCGAGGTCACTGTCAGGATTCCGGCAACGGAAGACACCGAGGAAATAGTCCGAACTGAGACGGTCCAGGCAGTGTCAAGCTTGAGTTCGCGGAATTTCAGTACCGGTTGCGCGATACCGTGCGGACGCTGTTTGATGGTCTACTTCAGCAAAGAAGAAACCGACAATGGCATTCAGCATTTTGCCTTGCTCGTCGAGCCGAGTGCATCGGAATGCGTTCGCGACACCGCGACGACAGTTCGCCCGATGTCAGCACCAGCAAGAGGATTCGTCTTCCGGCCATGCGATAGCAAGGATAACTGCGTGTATCCCTATCCGGTGGCAGCGTTGGAGGAGCGCATGGCACTCTACCATAAAGCCTGCGCCGAGGAACGCTGGAGCGATGCGCGACGGCTCGCCGCCGCGTGCCTGGAACTTGACCCGAAGTGCTTCCTGCCGAAGTAGGCAGCGTTTGACGTAACGATCCGCGACCGGAGGAGAGTCTCACCATACGGCGAGGCTTTTCTCCGGTCGCTGGCATTTTCGGCTCGCTCCATTTGGCCAAAATCCCAGCTGCACTTCTGCTAGAATGGACTTGGGAATTCGGAGGCGACCATCATGCAGACACCGGTGCTGATCGAGCCGACAGCCGGCAATGGCTTTCTGGCCAAGACCGGCGAACCGCTGCCATTGCAGGCCGAGGGGGCGACCCGCGCTGACGCGCTGAAGAACATAGAGAAACTCATCGCCAAGCGGCAATCCGATGGCGCGGCCAACGAGCCGGTCGAATTGAAGCCCAGCGACAATCCGTGGCTGGCAATGGCGGGCATGCACGATCCAAAGGATCCAGAAATAGTAGCGTGGAAACGTGAAGTGGAAAAGTATCGTGAGGCGCGCGATGCTGAGTCAGAAGAATGAGTCTCTACATACTTGACACGGACATACTCTCGTTACTTCAGGACCGGCATCCACAGGTTGTGACACGCGTAACGCAATGCCCAATTAGCGACTTGGCCATTTCGGTCATCAGCGTCGAGGAGCAGCTTTCCGGATGGTATAGTCGCCTTCGACAGGCGAAGAAGCCGGACCAACTTGCGAACATCTACCGACGATTGACAAACGATGTCACCGCGCTGGCCAGGTTGAAGATTCTGACGTTTTCCGAGCCGGCAATTCATGTCTACAAACAGTTGCACAAACAGATTCCCAATGTTCGGAAGAATGATCTCCGCATCGCCGCCATCGTCTTGGACAACAACGCCATCGTTGTCACCCGTAACCGAGTTGATTTTCAACGCGTCCCCGGAATTGTCATTGAAAACTGGTCGCAGTAAGCCGCTATCGCCTTCAACTCCGCCGATCTATTTGATAGCATGGCCTTCGGGTATTGCCGAAATTATTCTGGAGTCCTGCCATGCGAGGGGCATCGTACGTTTCCATCATCGTTTCATTGGCGTTGTCTACGTTAACCGCACGCGCCGACGACTGGCCCCAATACATGGGTCGCAATCGCGACGGTGTCTGGCACGAGACCGGGATCATGGAGAAGTTCCCGGACGATGGGCCGAAAGTGCGCTGGCGGACGCCGATCAGCCCGGGCTACACCGGCCCGGCCGTGGTTGGCGACAAAGTTTTTGTCATGGACCGCGTGCTGGCCGAGGGGGCGAAGAATCACGATGAATCGATGATCCCGCGCCGGGCACCCAAGGGCGGCATTGCCGGCACCGAGCGCGTGTTGTGCTTCAACGCCAGCGATGGCAAGCCGGTTTGGAAGCACGAATACGATTGCACTTACACCATTTCGTATCCCAATGGACCACGCACGACGCCGACCGTGCAAGACGGCTTGGTCTACACGCTTGGCACCGAAGGCCACCTTTGCTGCTTGAAAGCCGACAGCGGCAAAGTCGTGTGGATGAAAGACTTCGCCAAGGAATACGACGCGAAGCCGCCGCTGTGGGGCCACTCCGCGCACCCACTCATTGATGGCAATAAACTCATCTGCGTTGTCGGTGGCGATGGCAGCGTCGCGGTGGCCTTTGACAAGAACACGGGCAAGGAACTGTGGAAAGCCCTGTCGGCCCGCGAACAAGGCTATGCGGCCCCGATGGTCTACACCATCAACGGTGAGCGACAACTCATCATCTGGCATGCCGAGTCGGTGAATGGACTTGATCCCGAGACTGGCAAACAACTGTGGTCCGTGCCGGCCGTTACGTATCAGGGCATGGCCATTGCCACGCCGCGGATGTCCGGCAATCAGTTGTTCATCACCGCGTTCAAGGGCAACTTTGGTTCGAAGACACTTTCGGCGGCAATGCTGAAGTTCGAATCGGCCGGCGCTCCGACGGTGTTGTGGAAAGGTGATGCGAAGACCGGTATCGGCAGCGTGTTCAGCACGCCACACTTCGAGGATGGCTACATCTATGGCGTCGATTCCGGCGGTCAGGTTTCTTGTGTGAAAGCCGACACCGGCGAACGCCTGTGGCAATCGCTGCAAGCGCATGGCAGCAAGAAACCCGAAGGATCGGCGGAAGTCTTCCTGGTGAAGAACGGCACCAATTGGTTCCTCGCTAACGAGAAAGGCGATCTGGTTATCGCCAAGTTAAGTCCGAAGGGTTACGAGGAGATCAGCCGGGCGCATTTGTTGGAGCCGACCAGTTCCGCGTTTGGCCGGGTCGTGTTGTGGTCGCACCCGGCATTTGCCGAGAAATGTGCCTTCATGCGCAACGATAAGGAACTGATCTGCGTGGAATTAGCCGCCAGATAATTGCAATTGCTTTCTTTGTGTTTCCTCTGTGAACTCTGTGTCTTCGTGGTGGGTATTTAAGATTAACCACAGAGGCACAAAGGTCACAAAGGAAAACACAAAGAAGAAACAAAGCCACTTTCGACCGAAGGATCGGCCGCACCGGCGACAATGGTAGTGTGAGCCGATTCTCGGAAGCCACTGGATGGACGACCGCCAGCGCATCGGGTACGAAACCGGGCTTCGGGCGGCGGTGCTGGCCGGAGACGAGGCCGCTTGGCGCGCGTGGTACGACGCCCATGCCGACGGGTTGCGCCGTTACGTGTTGTGGCGCTGCGGCGGCATTGCCGACATGGCCGACGACGTACTACAAGACGCCTGGTTGACCGCGGTGCGCCGCATCGGCGAATTCAAACCACAGACCGCAGGTTTCCGCCAGTGGATCAACGGCATCGCCGTGTTCACGCTGAAGAACCATCTGCGCAAACGGCAACGCACCGTCGTGCGTCAGCAAGTGCTGGTCGAAGTGCCGGCAACCAACGCTGCAGCGGCCGATGACGACCGTTCGTGGCGAACCGCAAAAGCGCTCGGCGAGTTACCGCCACGGTATGAGCGGGTGTTGCGAGCCAAGTACCTGGATGGTCGCAGCGTCAACGATATCGCCTGCCAGTGGAATGAGTCGCCCAAAGCCGTGGAATCGCTGCTGACGCGAGCGCGGGATCAATTTCGCAACGCTTATGAACGACTGGGCCGAGCCGATGGATGATGTGGACGACCTGCTGACGCCACGGGAACCCGGAGTGACCGCTCCGAAGGTCGATGCATGGAAAGCGACCACGCGAGTGTTGCGCGGTCGCCGCTGGTGGCGGCGTGGCCGGGCCGGTGTGATCATGGCTGGTTGCTTCGTAGCCGGGGCGTTGGTCATGCATCGACCAGCCCCGATTGACCATGTCGTGCCGACACGTGATGTCTTGGCGATCGTGCCACAGGCGACGGAACCGCAAATCGAAGCCGAGCCGCGACCGATTGAATCGCCGCAGCGGCTCGAACGTTGGGCGCGAATGAACGATGGCGACAAACAGCGAAACCTCTATCGCCGTGCTGGTGATGGTTTCCTGAAATATGGCGATGAAGTCGCAGCCGTGCGCTGCTATCGCAAAGCCCTTGATGGCGGCACACCAACCGAATTGGCCATCAACGTCGAAGACACCTGGATGCTGATGTCCCTGAAGATTTCCCAACACAAGGAGTAGACCCATGCGACGAATGTGGATTGCCGTGCTGGCAATTGCCTTGACGACGACGATGGTGGCGTTGGCACAAAAAACGCCGGACAG
>JANLTA010000453.1:0-4036 GCA_031362705.1 Gemmataceae bacterium
CGAACAGTAGCAAGGCCAAGCCGAAGACCGTTGCAGCGCCGCGGACTAGCCAATGGGTTTTGCGTGGTGGCGATGGCTCTCGCGGCAGTTCGGTCCTCAGTGTCACCGCATACGGCGGTGGCACCAGTTTCGGTTTTTCGATCATCTCATTGAAACCGGATGCGACTTTGCTCACCGTCGGTGTGGCGGAGCGTGTTCGCCAGAGTTTCACACCGGCCATGCCGGCGATTAACAAACCCACGCCGGCCACGATGGGTGCGATCAGTTCCACGGAACTGATCAGCGAATGGGCATCCTCGCCGGCCACCGGCGTCAGCAAAGCGTCGTCCGGCTTATTGGGGTCGTAATAGACGTTGACCGATTTCCCGACCGGGTACTTGGCGAGGAGTTGCTCGGGAGTGCCTTCGGGTTTGAAGTGCAACATGGGCACCACGCGCAGGCCTTCGCTCCTGTATCTTTTGCCGTTGATCGAATAGGTGTAGATAATCTTGGCGATGGCATCGATTTTCAACACGCGGCCGGTCTTGACCGTGGCCGTCGTCAACTCGGAAGTCACGATGCGACCCGTCGTTGTCGGCCACTGTGTGACCTGGTTGACCCGCTTTTTCCCGACTTGGATGCCGGCCACGCCGACGACGCCCAGAAACAACAGAAACAGGCCAAAGCCGCACAGCCGATGTTGCAGGGCGCGCGATTCTGGAGTAGCGGGCATGGTCGGGCTCCCATCCAATTTGCAGTGAATTAGCCCATTTTCAGGCAAAACGAGCCGTATCAAAAGTAGCTTGGATTTAGCCAGTCGGCAAATGGTGCTGAGCCTCGCCAATGCCAGGGTCGGCGCGAACAAATGCCGCAAAAAACGAGCATTCACCGGAGGAAATGCCGGGTGCCATGCTACGAATAGAAAAAGCGCCCTTCAGCCGTGCCAACCGACCACGCCCTGACTCGAAGACTCCCGACCCATTTTTCCCAGTTTCACGCAAAAAAGCGCGCCAGCATTGGCGTGATTCTTCGCCCAATTTCGCGTTATTCATAGGGGCGTCGCGGCCCCGCCAACGATTTCCGAACTCGCGCACTGCCAAGAGGGTCCAGCCATGACAAGAATGCTTCGCAGTAAGTCTATTTCTCGTCGCTCCCACCGAACTCAGTTGATGGTGCAGGCCCTCGAACGTCGCCTGGCACCGGCGACGTTCAACGTGACCAATGCCGTCGACAGCGGCATCGGTTCGCTCCGGCAGGCGATCAGCGACGCCAACGGCGCGGCGGGAACCGACGACATCGTGTTCGACCCGACGTACTTCGCCGCGCTGCACACTATCTCATTGCTCTCCGCTCTGCCGACGATCACGGATAGTGTCAACATCATCGGCACCACGGCGGCGAATTGCCTCGTAGGTCGCGGCGCCAACATCGCCATGCGTATTTTCACCAGCGGCGTCGCCAGCGGAAGCACCATCACCATCAGCAACGTGACCATATTCGGCGGCAGCGCCAACCTTGGCGGCGGCATTAATGCCGGTGTCGGCAATCTCACGCTGACCAATTGCTTCGTCGCCAACAACACTGCCATGGCGTCGGGTACTGAGACCTACGGCGGCGGGATCTATGTGGCTACTTCCAGCGCCACGATCACGTTGACTAACTGCACGATCAGCGACAACACGGCGGTCGGCTCGCAAGTCACTGTTGGCGGCGGCATTTTTATTGAATACAACGGTCCGCACGATTTGGTGATGGACAATTGTACTGTCGTCGGCAACACTGCGTTCTCCACATCAAGTTCTTACACTGGGAGCGCAGGCGGGCTTTTCATGGGCAGCACGTACGCGATCATCCGCAATTCGACGATCACCGGCAATTCAGCGTCAAACGATGGCGGTGGGATTGAGACGGTGACTTCCAGTGTTCTCATTCAGAATTGCACCATCGCCTACAATTTTGCGAAAACCGGCGGCGGTATCGCGATCTACAGCAGCACGTTGGCCATCGAAAGCACGATCGTCGCCAAGAATGTGGCAACGACTAGCGGCAATGATATTTACGGGAACGTCTTAGCTAACTATTCCCTGATCGGCGTCAGGAACGACGGCCCGGTCTTCGCGCCCGCGTCCGCGAATTGTCAGACCGGCACAACGGTTGCCCCGCTCGACCCGCTGCTCACCAGCCTAGGCAACTACGGCGGGCCGACGCAAACACGCGCGCTTCTGGTCGGCAGCCCGGCACTCAATGCGGGCAGCAACCCGGTGACCCTCGTGACCGACCAGCGCGGCGCGGGATTCGTCCGTGTGTTCGGCGGTCAGGCGGATATCGGGGCATTCGAGACGCAGAACAGCTTCGCCGTCCTGAACGCGAATGACAACGGGGCCGGTTCGTTGCGTCAAGCGATCGTTAACGCCAACGCCAACCCGGGCGCGGATAGCGTCACGTTCGACCCGAGTTTTTTCAGCACGCCGCGGACGATCACGCTGACTACTGGCGAATTGTTGACCTCCGAAGCCGTGACCATCACCGGGCCGGGGTCAGATTTTCTGACCGTCTGCGGCAACAAAATCAGCCGCATTTTCAATATTTCGTCAGCGCCGCTGGCGAGTCAGATCGAGATTTCGGGCATGACGTTGACCGACGGGAAAGCGACCGATTTCGGCGGCGCGATACGGATCGGCGACGAAAGCGTGACCATTCGCAATTGCGTCTTGAACGGCAATGAGGCCACGCTCGACGGGGGAGCGATCGCCACGGGAGCGCCTGGCGGCGCAAAACTCCTGATCGAAGACAGTACGTTTGCCGGCAACACGGCCGGCAGCGACGGCGGAGCGGTTTCCGGCGGATTTGGCAGCAAGTCCATGACCATTCGGCGATCAACCATCTCCGGCAACACCGCCGCCCGGAATGGCGGTGGCGTCGCCGTCCCGGGTTACAGCAGTTTCCTCGTAGAGAACAGCACCGTCAGTGGCAACCAAGCCAATTCTTCACTTAGCGGGGGCGGTGGAATCATGATCGCCGGCCCGAACGCGGTCGGCGCGTTGGTCGTCCGCAACACTACGATCTCTGGTAATACGACGCTGGGAAACGGCGGCGGCCTCCTGGCATTCGTGACGCGTAGCGGAGTCATCATTCAGAACAGTACCATCACGGGCAACACAGCCCAAGGGTCGAAAGGCGGCGGCGGCATCGCGGGGACCGGCTTCAACTCTGCTTACTACGGTTACTATGGGAGCCAGATCAGTTTGGAGTCCTGCATCGTCAGCGGCAACACGGCCACGGCCAACGGCAACCAGGACCTGTTCGATGGCTATTTGGCCACCGGCGCGGTGACTGCCAAGTTCAGCGCCATCGGCAGCTCGGCAGGCGTGGCCAAATTCAGCCCCGACGCGACTACCATCGCGCTGTTGGGCGCTGACTTCAAACTCGGACCGCTCGCCAGCAACGGCGGGCCGACGAAGACGCACGCTCTCTTTGTCACCAGCCCGTGCATCGGTGCCGGCAGCAACCCATCGGCCTTGGCGTTCGACCAGCGCGGCACAGGGTTTGTGCGCACTTCCGGGGCCAAGACCGATATCGGAGCGTACGAGAACCAGCTCAATTTGGTGGTGATCACCGGCGACGACAGCGGGCCGGGAAGTCTGCGGCAGGCAATCATTGATGCCAACGCTATTCCCGGTGCCAATACGATCACGTTCGACCCGATGTTTTTCGCCACGGCCAAGACGATCGCGCTGACCGGCGGCGAAATATCGATTGCCGACGCCGCGAGTATCGTTGGGCCGGCGGCGGAGTTGACCCTGGATGCGGGTGGCACGAGTCGACTATTCAACACGATCGCCGCACCGAACAACGCGGCCATTTCGATGAGCCGATTGAATCTCGCCAATGGCAACTCGGGTGCGAGCAACGGCGGCGGGATCGTCGTGGGCGACGAAGCGCTGTCATTAAATCAAGTGACCATCAGCAACGGTACGACAAGCGGTGACGGCGGCGGCATCTACACCAATGGGCAACAATTGGAATTGAACCACGTGACGATCACGAATTGCCAAGC
>JANLTA010000499.1:0-7968 GCA_031362705.1 Gemmataceae bacterium
GCCCGGCGCGCAGATCGCGCGGCCGCTGGAGATCGTCCATCTCGACAGCGCCGGCGCCGCACAATCGACCTTTACCCGCAATGTCATCGAGGTCGGCGACGCGGCCAGCGTCAGGCTAGGCCTGTGGAACTTTCTGGCGGGCAGCCGGCGAAACGAGTCGTGATTGCACTTAAGTCAGGTGCCAAGGAATTATCGTTACACGTGGATTTCGGTGCGGGTGCCGACGTGCAGGACCATGTTAATTGGGCGGATGCGCGATTTGTCGGGCCGTCGATGAGTCGGCCATGAGAGGAAAGCGGGTGCTCACGATACTTGCGTATGATGGTGGTGTTCAGAGAACTAGAGTCATGCGATTGGCAATGTGCCAATCGCCGCGGCTCGGAAGCCTGATCGCACTGCGAGGAGACGTTGAGCATGTATCGCAAACTGGCCGGCTTGGCTGCTCTGGGACTGTTGTTCTGCGCCGCTGCCGCCATGGCCGCCGACGTAAAGGGCAAAGTCACCAAGGTCAATGAGACCGACAGCAAAATCACCCTGACCGTGGACGGCAAAGACACGGAATACACGGTCGCCAAAGACTGCAAATGGCCGAAGATGAAAGGCAAGGACGGCACAGAAAAGGATTTAGACCTGAAGGGTCTGTCCAAGATGTTGGACAAGGCCAAGGAAAAGAGCCGCTCGGTCGAGATTACCGCCAAGGTTGAGAAGAAAGACGGCAAAGAAGTCGTCACCGAGATCAAACAGGAAATGGGCGGCAAGAAGAAAGATAAGAAGGACAAGGAAGACAAGAAAGACGGACAGTAAGCGTCATCCCGATGCTGAAACGACGGCCCGCCATTTTTGGCGGGCCGTTTGTTTGCGCGGTTATTGAAATAGCGCGATGCTGATGCGGGCGGCGAGCCGGGCATTGGCGATTATCAACGCTTGATTGAGTTCGACGGTTTTGCCCCCGGAGAGTTCCGCCAACCGGGCCAGCACAAACGGCGTGATCGCCGGGCCGGTGATGTTGGCAACGGCCGCGAGTCGCTCCGCTTCCTGTAGCCACTCATTGAATTGTGTGGCGTCCAAAGCCAATGAAGCTGGTGGCGGTTGCGCGATCACCACGCCGGCACCGCCGAGTTGCCAATGCGCTTTCAGCAACTTGGCCACGGTTTCGACATCGTCCACACGGATCGGAGCCGGCAACCCGCTGGATGTGAGATAAAACGCCGGAAACTCATCGCAGCCGAAACACACGACGGGCACGCCGAGCGTCTCCAACATTTCCAGTGTGTTCGGCAAGTCGAGCAGACTTTTCGCGCCGGCACAAACAACAGCGACCGGTGTGCGGCCTAGCTCGTTGAGATCAGCGGAAACATCCCACGAAAGCCCACCCGTTGTACTCTTGTGCATACCGCCGATGCCACCGGTGGCAAACACGCGAATGCCCGCGGCATGGGCCAGCGCCATGGTTGCGGAGACGGTGGTTGCGGCGGTGCGACCGTTCGCAACGGCGCTGGCCAAGTCGCGACGGCTGGCTTTCAGCACACCCGGCGTCTTCGCCAAGCGCTCAATCTCATCGTCGGTCAAGCCAACTGTGGGCACGCCATCGAGTACCGCAATCGTCGCCGGGACCGCACCTTCTGCACGCACTGTCGCCTCGGACTCGCGTGCCGTGCGCACGTTGGCCGGGTAGGGCAACCCATGCGCGATCAGTGTGGATTCGAGAGCGACGACGGGTGTGTTCGTCGCATTGCAGCGGATATCGAGCGTCATGCGGATGCCAACCCGAACGCGCTGCGCAGCCCCGCCAGCGCCTTCTCGCCATCGGCGCGGTCCACGGCAACGCTGATGCAGATTTCGCTGGTGTTGATCATGGCGATGTTGATGCCTTGGGTGGCCAACGCGCCGAACATGGTGCGTGCAACGCCGGTATGTGTGCGCATGCCAACGCCGAGGACACGCAGCACGGCCAGGTCGGGGTCGGCGATGACTTTCGTGCGCGGGTCGATACCGAGGACGGCTTTCTTAGTCAACTCGGCCGCGCGATCGATGTCAGCGCGAGGGACGCTGAAGCTCATCACAGCTCGGCCGCCGCGGTTGAGGTTTTGCACGATCATGTCCACGAGCACGCCAGAACCCGCAATGTCAGTAAAAAGCTGGCCGCACACGCCGGGTTCATCCGGCAAGTCGGTGACAGTAATGCGGCCCTGCATGACGTCCAGCGAGGCTTCCCGGACGAGAATATCCTCCATGCCGGTGAGCATGGCCACGCCGGCAGCTAATTCGCCGCCGCTGACGGCTTCGACTTGGCCCCGAGTCGGGCCAGCCTTCGCGCCGCTAAGCGGCAAGCCAGCGCCAGGCCGTGCGCGTTCCAATGCAAACGCTTCATGGATTGCCCGAAGCGCCCGCGCCCCGTCGGGTTTTTCCACCAGTACCGATATCTTGATATCTCCAGTCGTAATCATTTTCATGTTCACGCGCTCGGTGGCGAGCGCTGTGAACATCCGGCCGGCCACGCCGGGATGCGATCTCATGCCGGTGCCGACGATGCTGACCTTGCTGACCTCGTCGTCGGACGATACGGTCGAGCCCCACTCGGCGGCTTTGGGTTGCAACACAGCCAAGGCATTTGCCAGGTCACTCTTCGGCACGGTGAAGCCGATCGCCGCTTTGCCGCCGATGCCGATATTTTGAGCGATCATGTCCACAACGATGTGCCGGTCGGCCAGCGCTGAGAAAATGCTGTGGCTGATGCCGGGCCGATCGGGCAGGCTATCGATGAATACGCCGGCTTCATCGCGGACAACGGCCGCCCCGCACACGTCCACATCCAGCATCCATCCCGACTCGGGCACGATCCACGTGCCTTCTGTATCCGTGAACGAGCTGCGAACCATCAGCGGCACGTCGAACTTTTTGGCGAACTCAATAGACCGCGAGTTCATGACGCCGGCGCCGACGCTGGCGAGTTCGAGCATCTCGTCGTAGCTGATGGCATCGAGCTTGCGCGCTTGCGGCACCAGGCGCGGGTCGGTGGTGTAGACGCCATCCACATCGGTGTAGATCTCGCAACCGACCGGATGGGATATCGGCGGTTGAGCATCGCTTTCATGTTTCAGCATGGCAGCAAGCGCGACTGCCGTCGTATCCGAGCCGCCGCGGCCGAGCGTGGTGATGTTGAGTTGATCATCGACCCCTTGAAAGCCGGCAACGATGACGACGTTGCCATCCGCCAGCGCCTGGCGAATACGCCGGGTGTCGATGGTCTTGATGCGGGCCTTCATGTGGGTGGAATCGGTTTGGATGCCGATCTGAGATCCAGTGAAGCTGATGGCGGGCACGCCGAGCGCTTGAATGGCCATCGCCATCAGCGCGATGGAAATCTGCTCGCCGGTGGCCAGCAACATGTCCATTTCACGGTGCGGTGGGCTTTCGTTAATCTCCCGGGCGAGTGCGACGAGTTCATCGGTGGTGTCACCGCGCGCGGAAACGACGACGATGACCTGGCAGCCCGCCTGACGGGCGCGGATGGCGCGCCGAGCTGCTGCCATGATGCGCTGCGATGTCGCCACGCTGGAACCGCCGAATTTCTGCACGATCAGGGGCACGAGGCACCTCCGTTGGCACTATACTAATAGGTGCATCGCCCGCTTGCGGAGACTTCGAGAATGATTCGTGGCGTGCATACGATGTTCTATTCATCCGAGCCGGATGCGTTGCGGGCCTTTCTCCGCGACAAATTGCAATTCTCATACACCGATGTCGGCGAAGGCTGGTTGATCTTCGATTTGCCCGAGGCCGATATGGGCTGCCACCCGGCCGGCGATGGCGCGGAGGCCGGCACGCACAACGTTTCCTTTTATTGCGACAACGTGCAAAAGACGGTCGCCGAGCTGAAAGCACGCGGCGTGCGCTTCGTCGATGAGATTGCCAATCACGGCTATGGCCTGGTCACGCATTTTGTCATGCCGGGCGGCGTGACTGCCCAACTTTATCAACCACTTTACAAGAAACGGGCGAAACCCCGGAAGCCCGCCGCTGTTAAGAAGAAGGTCACCGTCAAGAAGCCGATCAAGGCGAAGCCACGTCCCACCAAGAAACGAAAGTAGGATTCAGATGAGCCAGCAAATCGTTGTACCGAGTCGCCGGTTGTTCCTGGGCACGCTGGCATTGGGCGCGACAGCGTTCTATGCTCGTGGCGCATTCGCCGACGAACTCACGCGGACGCCGAAGCAGACTGAAGGGCCGTTTTACCCCAACAAGCTGCCGCTTGATACCGACAATGACCTGCTCGTCATCAACGATTCGATCACGCCGGCCATCGGCGACATCACTCATCTCACTGGCCGGGTGCTGGATACCAACGGCACGCCGCTTCGCAACGCCGTCGTGGAAATCTGGCAGGTGGATGGTCGGGGTGCGTACCTGCATACCGGCACCGACAATGCCGACAAACGCGACAAGAACTTCCAGGGCTTCGGCCGGTTTACGACAGCATCCACCGGTGAGTACTATTTCCGCACCATCAAACCGGTGGCGTATCCTGGTCGCACGCCGCACATTCACTTCAAGATCAAGCGCAACGGCAAAGAACTGCTGACGACGCAATGCTACATAAAAGGCGACGCCAAGAACGACCGCGACGGTGTCCTGCGTGGAATTCGCGACGCCAAGGCGCGCGAGTCGGTGATGGTCAGCTTCGAGCCGCTGGCAGGATCGAAACTCGGCGAACTCACCGCAAAATTCAACATCGTGCTGGGTGTGACGCCGGAAGATAAGGGTTAACCGGTGAGCCCGAAGCGCAAGCAAGGCGAATGACGTTTGTTACATTTTCCTTGCTTGCGCGTCGGGCTCAAGACAAGTCTTCGGCCACCGCCTGTGCCGCCAGCCAGCCGGTGTAGAGCGCCCCATTAATCGATGCATCGGCCCGGTGGTCGCCGCATACATAGAGACCCGGCGACACTTTCACCGGCCGGCGTGCGGGGTCCAGCGCGGGGGCTGTCTGATCGGGCAATGCATGGCGAATGCGGTAGGTTCGCAGATGCTGCCAACCATTCACTTTGTCGCCGTACCAGCCAACTAACTGATTGCGCACCGAAGTAAGCAGCGTGGTGTCATCTTCAATTGGATCGCCGAGTACGCTTACCGAAATCAGTGCCTGGCCCGCCGGCGCATAGCTTGCCGACACATCGCTCATCACGGCGAGGTTGTTTACGGGGCCACCATCGTCCGCATCCACAACCAGTGTCGCCTCTTTGATCGGCGATTCAGCGGCCGCGAAATAAAGGCACGTTACCGATCTTGCCGGTTTCGGGTCCGGCCAGCCAAGCAACTTCGCGGCAGCCGGCCCTTCGGTGGCGACGACCACGGCGTCGGCCGAAACTGTTTCACCGCCATCAAGCCGCACGCGCCCGGGTTCGATGGCGACCACCGGCGCATTGAAGCGCACGGCATTCTCGGGCAATAACGAGGCCAGTTGCTCCGGCAACGCGCCCATGCCCAACTCCGGGATGGCTGCATCGCCGTCGGCAAACATGCGGTACACGAAGCGGAACATGCGCGACGACGTGACCAAATCCTTCTCAAGAAACACGCCGCCAAAGAATGGGCGGAAGAATCGGTCGATCATGGCATCAGAGAAGCCGTGCCATCGTAACAAGTCCAGCGTCAGCCCTTCAGGTTGCTCGAAGAGTTGTTCCGGTTCCCTGGCCCGCACCTTGGTTTCCAGTTCCAACAGCTTCCATTTGTCGCCGAGCGTGCCGATGGAGCCGACGAGCGTACCGACCGCGCGAATGGGATCACGCCGGGGATCGACGATGCGATGAAACTTGCCGCAGCAGCGGATCAGTACGCCACGGGTAAACGACTTGAGTTTGAGGGCCGGGTAATCGAAGTGCCGTCTGGCCTCCGGATAGGCCATCAACAGAATCTGAAATCCGCGATCCAGACGAAAGCCGTCGACGACATCCGTGCGCACCCGGCCACCCACACCATCGGACGCTTCCAACACGATAAACGACTTGCCAACTTCAAGCAAACGTCGGGCGCACGCCAACCCGGCAAGGCCAGCGCCAACAATTACGACATCCGTTGTCATGGGGTATGGATAGGGAAGTGATGAGATAGTTGGCAGCAGGCGGCAACAACGAAAGGCCAATCTCAAAATACAATTTGCCGACCCACACGAGCATCAATTAACATCTTTACTACAGCCCGGCCGCCGCCGACAAAATACAAGTCGCCCAATCGGGTGAGCCTTTTGGTGTTGATCTTTGAATGCGCTTTCGCCATGGCCACGAAATCCGCAGCATCAAGGTACTTTTCGCAGTACCCTGACAACATGCTGGCAATGGAGCCAAACTTCATTACGAGCGATAACTCCAGGGTCGGGATTGAGAAAGCAACCTGGCCGCATTTGACGATGCGGGTACTCGAAAGTGCGGCCTTCACAGTTGGTAGCTTGGGTTTCAAGATGTCAACAACAACCGGTCCGTTCTTACCACGCCTCAACCGAACAACTAGCGGCGCATTTTCCGGAATCAAATCATTAAATGCCCTGGTCAATGCCGCGACGGCGAGTTTTACGTGTCGCGCCGCCACCACCACATCCACATCATCCGTCGTTCGTGGCCGATGCGTCCAGTTTCCGAGGGCATGAGCGCCGACCAATGTAAACTTGATCTTGGCCTTGTTGAGCACGCGGACAACATCGAGCGGTGGGATCATGGCCGGGTAATAATACTGTGAAAGCGCCGTCGAAGTTGCCAGACTTCGGGCAAGCGGCTGCGGTTTGGTTGCGATGCGGGTCACACCGTTATTCTACCACACGCGGGTCATTTCGCACCATACTATACAGCCACCAGCGCATCTTGCCGCCTCGTGGTTTGCGCTCGAAATACACGCGCATAGAGCCGTGATTGGTGGCGAGTTCGTACCAGTGTTTTTGCACGTAGCGCTCGTCGCTGCCGTGGCTGCACGAGCCGGTCTCGCGCCAGGAACGGACGACGGATTGTACTTCGACAGTCTGATCGCGCCAGCGGAACTTACCGGGCAGACCGGGTTCGCCGGCGGCCATGCGGTTGGCGTCCATGCTGGCCGTGTCCGGCGTGAGCGGGTCGCCGATGAAATCGCCGGTGGTGGTAGTCATAGAATTGTGTCCAGCCGGACGCTTCCGCGAAGCGTCGATAACCACTTTGGGACTTCGCATGCACCGATCATTGTATCTCGTGTTGCTTCTACCGGTATCGTTGATGGCGCAAACGCCGCCGGCGGGGTTCACGCCATTGTGCAACGGCAAGGACCTGGCCGGCTGGCACTACATGGACACGTTCGACATTCGCAAACTCGCGGCCATGAGCGAAAGCGACCGTGCGGCCAAGCTTGACAAGTGGGCAAAGGAGAGCGAAGGGCATTGGTCGGTCGAGAATGGCATTCTCGTCAACGACGGCAAGGGCGCATTTCTTACCACCAACAAGCACTATGGCGACATCGAGTTGCTCGTCGAATACAAGACGGTGGCGAAAGCCGACAGCGGTATCTATCTGCGCGGGTGCCCGCAGGTGCAGATTTGGGATCACACGGACGAGGCCCAATGGAAACATGGGTCGCAACGCGGCAGCGGCGGCCTCTGGAACAACAGCAAGGACGCAG
Organism: Gemmataceae bacterium; assembly: GCA_031362705.1. GTDB lineage: Bacteria > Planctomycetota > Planctomycetia > Gemmatales > Gemmataceae > JAIBBI01. The sequence continues at coordinate 7,633 of JANLTA010000499.1, forward strand.
CGGGGAAGGATCCGCTAGTGTTGGCTGACCGGCCATTCGGCGAGTGGAACAAGTTCCGCATTATCATGGTCGGCGAGCGCGTCACAGTTTTGCTAAACGGCAAGCTAGTCGTGGATCACGCTCGGATGGAAAACTACTTCGAGAAGGATCGCCGCAATCCACTGCCGCGCCTCGGGCCGATCCAACTACAGACCCACGGCGGCGCGATCAGTTGGCGCAACCTGTATGTCCGTGAAATTCCGCCTGGCGAAGCGAACGACATATTGCGAAAGCACAATAACTCGGGATACGTCGAAATGTTCAACGGTCGCGACCTCACCGGCTGGGCCGGCCCGA
>JANLTA010000717.1:0-7074 GCA_031362705.1 Gemmataceae bacterium
CTTCGGCAAATTGCACGATGGTCTTTCGTTGCGGGCGGCGGGTACGGTTGAGCATCGTTATCACGCGCCATGGTGCCTTCGCTTAATGCACATATTCTGTGACGCCTTTATCCGACAATCCAGCCTTTGCTTTGATATTCCATGTGGTCCGCCACCTTTTGCGCCTCATCGCGGCCAAAGTAGCGCTCGCGCACTCGAAGAGCCAGATCGATGCCGGCCGTCATGCCTCCCCCCGTCGAAATCTTCGGCCCTTCCACGAATCGCACGCCGCGAACCCATTGCACCTCGGGATACTGTTTGGTCACCGTGTTGATATCCTCGAAATGGGTGGTGGCCTTCACGCCCTTCAACAGTCCGGCCTTGGCCAAATGGCGAGCGCCGCTGCACACGGACATGACCACGTCCGCCGCGTCATGGACCTGCCGCAACCATGCGAGCAATTCGGGAGAGCCGCGCTGAGCGGGAATGACGACGACCTTCGGCTCGGGAGCCGTGTCGAACGTGTAGTCTGGGATGAAATGGCGTTTGAGTTGGAGCGTGTGGCTGACCGTGAAGAGTTTGAAACGCGGCAGGTACTTTTTCTGAGCGGCATCGAAATAGAAACTGTTAAAGACCGCTTCCGGCCCGACCCAATCGATGTCCGTAGTCCCCTCGGAAATCGCCACGGCCACCGAAATCAGCCCCTCCTTCGGCGGTGTCAGCTTGCCGGCTTGGCCAGACGTTTGGCCTTCGCCAGCCATGGCCGAGCCAACGAATCCAAAACCAGTCGCCGCCGCAGTTGATAAGAAGTCGCGTCGTTGCATCGGTTCGTCTCCATAGGCGGTTCGGGTGCATTCAGCGGCATCTTAGCAACTTCCCGCCTCCGGGTGGCACAACAAAGACATTACGAATGTGTACTCGTAGCTGCATTTCGGCGAATTGCGGAATTCTGGCGAATTCCGCTACGGAGCAAACTCGTAGCCGCATTCGCCAGAATGCGGTGGCTCTCCTCACGGCCTACCTCTAGCGGAATTCTGGCGAATTCCGCTACGGGCATTGACTACGGCATTTTGATAGTGTACATTTATATCACATCGGCGCGACACGCCGATGCATTGCGATGTTCTCGCCAAGCTCGGAACCAGTTTGGCTGGCACATCGATCGCGCGGATGGCTTGCCGTCTGTCCGCGCGGTGATTGTTTCGACAGCGGCTGTTGGCGTTTATGGCTTGCGCGGCATCGGTTCCGGCCGTGCGAATCGTGAGCGATCAACAACGAGGGCATGATGCACTCGCGCTAATGTTGAATAGCGGCTAGTAACGGGTTGAAAGGCGATGCGACGGGATGTGTCGATCCGGCGAAAATGTCGCGGAACGATGAACTCACTGGACGCTGCTCTCGCCATGCGACAAATCGGGCCGGTGCTTCGGTGTCGGCTCGGTGTAGTCGGGCCAGCTTCTTGACGCTGGCTCGATGCGCCACTTGCTCGCGAACCGGGCATTTGGTGTTGAGTTCTCTTCAGGTTGTGCATCAGTCTTGCTTCTCCCACACAGGGAGTAGCAGGGGAGGGTTTCAAGAACTACCTCCCTAGCCTCTCCTTAACCGGGAGGCAGATGATCACCACGACCTGATGCCTAGGCCTGCCCTCGGGGCAGTATCCTCACGATCCCCGCAAAGGAAGGATTGTGCTTGCCGACCCCCTCGGGGCGCTCGGTCATGGGTTGATCAGAATCAACCTGTGTGTTCCCGTCCGCATTGCCTTTCCTGTGTGCGCGGCTGCGCGCATATAGCCGGCATCGCCAGCATGGATCGTCGCGAGAGTGTATATCCGCTGGTTGAATGTGATCGTGATTGTCGCGGCCGCAAAGCCGCCCGGATCGGCAATCAAAGAACGAGAGAAAGCGTGAGTGGATCGACTTCGCCGTCGCCGTGACGGGCGAAGGGTTCCACGGGTGGCTGTGGCACAACATTCATGGAGGCAATCACTTATGTCGATCTCACGCCGAACGTGTCAGAGCCTTTTGAACTGGGGTAGTGCGGATTGGGCAACAAGCTACAATCGGCCGTTGCCTGGAAAGATTCCATCCCGTTAGAGCAGGAGCGCTCCTATGTCACGCTTGTTCCGCATATCGACTCGCCGTAATCGCCCCACGATCAATCGCACGACTCGGTCACGTCTTGCCGTCTTGCCGCTCGAAGAGCGAGCAGTGCCGGCAGTGCTGACCGTCATCAATAATAACGACTCCGGTGCTGGTTCATTGCGTCAAGCATTGGCCGACGCCGCCATGCCGGCCCGACCGGGTATGGACATCATCGACTTTGATCCGGCCGTGATCGGCACGATCACGCTGGCCACGCCGTTGAGCATCAGCTCGGATATCACCATTCAGGGGCCGGGTGCGAACATATTGGCGATCAGCGGCAATAAGTCCGTTCGTATCTTCGACGTCACGGATGGTGCCGCCACCACGATGACGGCAACGGTCTTCAATCTGACGGTTAAGCAGGGCTTGGCGACGACCGGCGCCGGCTTTAACGTCGGCGAAAACGACGTGCTTCAACTCAGCAACTGCTGGCTCACAGCCAACACCGCGACGGCTCAGGGCGGCGCTATCAATGCCGAGAACGGCGGCGATGTCACAGTTATTGCCAGCACATTGTCGGGCAACGGTGCCAATGTCGGCGGCGCGGTTTACTTCAACGGCACGCCAATCGGTGGATCTATTGAATTCCGCAACAGCACCGTCAGCGGCAACACCGCCATCACCGGAGCCGGCATCGCGCTGGGCAACTTCACGGGCGATTTGTCGATCGTGAATTCCACCATCGTGAACAACGCAGCCACGGCCGGCACCGGCGGCGGTATCAATCGCATCAGCGGCACCGGCACCGTGAGCTTCGTCAGCTCAATCATCTCGACCAACACGGCGACCACAGCCACCGGTGCGGATGTAGCGACATCGGGCGTGGTCAATTACAAATACAGCCTTCTCAACAACAGCACCGGCATCGCGACGCTGGTCAATCAGGGTGCGAATCTCCCCATCGGCACCATTCCAAGCATCGGCGGGCTAGCCAACAACGGCGGCCCCGTGATGACTCATGCGTTGCTGGCCGGCAGCCCGGCCATCGACAAAGGCATCAACCCGGCAACATCGTTGATGAGCGATGAACGCGGCACGGGTTACACGCGATCCTATGGCACGACTGACATCGGTGCCTTCGAGTATTCCGTCGCGGGCATCCCGACGGTGGCCGGCACGTTTGTTGACGTCACATCAACAGGCGGCTCCAACTACACGTTCCAACTGACATTCCGCGACGATGTGTTTATCAACGTCGCTAACATCTCCACTGGGCAGGACGTTTTCGTCACCGGCCCGAATGGCTTTTCCGCCTGGGCCACCAACACGGGTACCGACGTCCTCACCAACGGCACGCCGCGCGTGGCCACTTACTCCATCAACGCACCCGGCGGCATGTGGGATGGTTTCGATAACGGTACGTACACGGTGGCGATCACCAAGAACGCCGTCTACGACAGCGCAGCCAAGCCAGTTCCAGCGGGCGACATCGGTCAGTTCCGTGTCGAAGCCGCGGCCAACATTTACCTGGTCACCAACGATGCCGACAACGGCGCGGGCAGCCTCCGCAATGCCTTGGCAATGGCCAATGGTTCCGCGGGCACAACGGATACCGTCACCTTCGACCCGACGTTCTTCAACGTGTCGCGGTCAATCGTGTTGACCAGCGGCGAAATCGCCATCACCGATGCGGTGACCATTCAAGGTCTCGGTGCGTCACTGATCACAGCCAACGGCAACGGCATCGGTCGCATCTTCAACATCGACAACGGCAATGCCACCAGCATGGTCGTCAACATTGCCGGCATGACACTGACAGGCGGCGTCTCCAGCACGCCCGGTGGCGCGATGGCCATCAACAATGAAATCGTGACGCTGACCAACGCCATCCTGACGGGCAATCGTGCGACTGGCACGAGCCAGTTTGGTGGCGGTGGCGCCATCGCGGTAACCGGAGCAGGCACCGTCATTGCGATGGATTGCTCGTTCACAAGCAACAAAGCGACTGGTTTGGGCGGCGACGGCGGTGCCATCCGCGCGGCCGACGGCTCCACAGTCATGCTCACCCGCACGCTGGTCTCCGGCAACGTCGCCAACGGCGACGGAGGCGGCGTGTATCAATCCGGCACTAAGACAGCCTCATTACTTAGTGTCCTTACGAGCGCTTTGGTCAACAACAGTGCGACCGATCTGTCCGGCGACGGCGGCGGCTTGTTCTTCACCGGCACGGCCAGCATTGCGATCGTCCGCAACAGCACCATCTCCGGCAACATCGCGACGGCTTACGGCGGTGGCATCGGTACCAATGGTCTGATCGGCAATCTGGACGTGCAGAACTGCACCATCACCGACAACTCGGCCGGCTCGAACGCTCGTGGCGGCGGCGTCAGCCAAATCGGCGGCACCGGCATCATTCAGTTCGAAAGCACCATCGTCTCGGGAAACTTCAACTCGGTATTCCCGGACGTGTACACGACCGGCAAGGCGACATTCAAGAACTCGGCGCTCGGCAGCAAGGCCGGCATCGCCGTGTATGTGGACAACGGCAGCAACCTGCCCATCGGTAGCGCAATTGGCCTGGGCGTGCTGACCAACAATGGCGGTGCGACGCCGACCCACTTGCCTTCCGCCTCAAGCCTGCTGGTTGATCGTGGCTCGAATCCAGCCGGGCTTGCGACCGATCAACGTGGTTTGAATCGCGTTGACGGTGTCACGGCCGACATCGGCGCGGTCGAAATCGTTTCACCGGGTTTGCCAGTAGCAGCCGCTGGTCCATTCGCGGACATCACAACCACTGGTGGCACGACTTACACCATCGTCGTCACATTCACCGACAACGGTGCGATCAATGCCTCGACCATCGACAATGCCGACATTCGCGTGCAAGGTCCGAATGGTTTCAACGTGCTCGCCACGTTGATGGGAGTCGATACGCCGGGCAACGGCTCGCCGCGAATCGCGACGTACCAGATCACGGCCCCCGGCGGCACGTGGAACGGCACTGATGCCGGCATTTACACCATCAGCTTGGAACCGAATCAGGTTCAAGATACCTCGGCCAACTCCGCGTTGTCCGTGACATTTGGCTCGTTCCGCGCCGATCTTTCCAACACCTACATCGTCACCAATGCCAATGACTCGGGCGCGGGCAGCCTTCGCAACGCGATTGCCGCGGCCAATGTCACGTCGGCACCGGATACCATCACCTTCGACCCGACCTTCTTCGCCGTGAACCGCACAATCGGTCTCACCACTGGCGAATTGGTCGTGGCCGGCCCCGTCAACATCATTGGCACGGCATGGTCGAAGCTGACCGTGAGTGGCTCGAACACTAGCCGCGTGTTCAACATCAACGATGGCAGCGCCGCCTCCAATAGCGTCGTGTCGATCTCCGGCATGACAATCAGCAACGGCAAGTCCGGGCCGGAAGGCGCGGGCATTTACCTGTTCGATGAGCTTCTGTCGCTCAGCGGTGTCGCAGTGTCGAAGAACGTATCGACCACCGGCTCCGGTGCCGGCATCTTTGTCGCCAGCAAGAATGCCGTGCTGAACATCACCGACTCGATCATCGATCAGAACACGGCCGGCTTGGGCATGTCCGGCGGCGGCATTCGCATCGATTCGGCCGCGAACGTGACCATCAGCCGCACGACGATCTCAGGCAACGTCGCTCAACTCCGCGGCGGTGGCATCTATTTCAACAACGGCGGCAGCCTCACCGTCACCGATAGCACCATCTCCGGCAACTCTGCCCAAGGCAAAGATGGCGGAGGCGTGTACTTCTTCGGTATCGTTGGCGCGAACGGCCTCATCTTCCGCAACAGCACTATCAGCGGCAACAGTGCCGCCGGGCAGGGCGGCGGCGTGGCGTTCGTTTCCGTCACCGGGACACCCACGTTCCAAAACTGCACCATCACTGCCAACACAGCGAACTCCGGCAACGGCGGCGGCATCGCACGCATTGCCGGCACCAATAGTCTCGCGGTGTGCAGCACGATCGTGGCCGGCAACAACGGCGCGACGTCGCCAGACATGGCGTTCGATGCGGCCACCTCCGTGGCTTCGTCCCACAGCTTGATTGGTGTCGCCGATGTCGGCAATTTCACCCTATCGGGCATGGACAATTACACCGGTTCGACGGCGACACCGCTTGATGCGATGTTGATGCCGCTCGCGATCAATCTCGGCACGGCAAAGACCCATGCGCTGATGGCCGGTAGCCCCGCGATCAACACGGGCAGCAACACCGGCGGTTTGAGCTTCGATCAGCGCGGTGCCGGCTTTGTGCGAACATCCGGATCGGCCACCGACATCGGCGCTTTCGAGACGCAGTATGCACCGACAGTTCAAAGCATCATTGTCAACGATGGCTCGGCTCAACGCTCGCGCGTAACCAGCATCACGGTGCCGTTCATCACGCTGGTCAACTTCACCGGCGCTCCGGTGAATGCATTCAAACTGGAGAAGATCGTCGGCGGCGTGCCGGTGGGCACCGTGAATCTGACGGTTGATCTCACGACGAGCACTGTCGCGCAGACGATGGCCAAGCTTACCTTCAGCGGTGGGCTGACCGAGTTCGGATCGCTGGCGGATGGCCAATACCGGCTCACGGTGTTGGCTGCAAACGTGACCGACGCCAGTGGACAAACTTTGGACGGTAATGGCGACGCCGTCATGGGTGACAACTACGTCACCGCGCCGGGCAGCGTCTTCCGCCTCTTCGGCGACGCAAATGGTGACGGCACCGTTGCGGCGAACGACTTCAACGCATTCCGACTCGTTTTTGCCGGCTCCAGCTTTGCCTTCGATTTCGACAATGACGGGTCGGTGTCCGCCAGCGACTTCGTCCAGTTCCGGCTCCGATTCGGCAGCTCGATCTGATCGAGTTCGTTGAGATTCTGGCAAAACAAAGGCCCACGGACATCGCTGTCCGTGGGCCTTTATGTTGCTTCCCTGATTGCCTAACCGGTAGAGTTTTCCCAGTTGGGGCATCCGGATTGACCAATTTAAT
>JANLTA010000503.1:0-1752 GCA_031362705.1 Gemmataceae bacterium
ACCGGTTGTCGAAAAAACCGTCGCGGCCGCCCCAGCGGTTGAAAAACCTGCCGCTCCGCCGAAGCCTGTAGAGCCGGCCTCCGAGAAGATCAAGGAAGTTGCGGTCAATCCGGAGGCGATGCTTTTTCCCCGCAGGAAAGACATTCAGATCCCGTTGGACAAGTTGGTGATTTTCCGTGATAGCATCGGGCTGTTTGCCAATCTGAAGTCCAAGCCGTCAGTGGAGAAATGGCCCGGCACACTGGTATTGCGGCGTTACCACCCCGGTGAAGTCGTGTGCCGCCAAGGAGAAGCCGGCGACACTGCCTTTTACATTATCACCGCGCAGGATGAGGAGCGACTTCGCGCCGCCAAGTTCCTCGAATCTGCCCGTACCATCGTCGATCTGGATATCACAGCCGAGGCGCTGGGTGTACATCTTGCCATAGCTCGGGCCGCCAATCGACCCAAAGGAATGTTCGAACGGATCGCCGAACGGTTTGGCAAGAAAAAGGCCATCGGAACGCAGCAACCAAAGTTTATACCCATTGATGCACCTGTCGGCGTGGATTACGAGACCCGGCGGGCCTCGCTCTCCGCGGGTGAGTTGTTCGGGGAGATGAGTTGCCTTTATCGCACACCGCGTTCGGCGACCATTGTTGCCGAACGCGATTGTTATGTCGTTGAAATGTTGCGGAATGTGCTCGACCAGTTGAAGAAAGACCCGAAATTCAAAGAGGAGATGGACCGCAAGTACAAGGATCGCGTGTTCGGGTTGCAGGTCCGCAACTTACCATTGTTTCGTGACTTATCGGACGAACTGATCGTATGGTTGAAGGGTCATGCCAACTTGAAGAGTTACCGTTCCGGCCAAATCATTTGCGATGAACACGAGCGGCCCGATGATATGTTCATCATTCGAAATGGCCTCGTCAAAGTCTGTCAAGGCATCAGCAGTCTCTTTAGCGATAGTGACGTTCTGAACTGGCCCGGATTGGCATTGCGACTTTCTAATCCCGAAGCGGGCACAGCGTTGGCCCAGGTGCGCGATAAACTCGCCGACGAGTCACTCACCGAATCAACGACATTGTCCGATAAGCAGAAACAGGCCATTCTCTATTCACTGAATGACCTAATTAAAGGTGGACCGCTCGGCGAAGTGGAAAAACAACCGCCGCCGGGGCCGCTCTATCAGGCCATGGTGGCATCGTTGCCCAAGCTTGCCAAAGATCGTGGCGACCAGGAAATGCGCAAACTCAATCGCACGTTTCTTGATGAACGACTTGGCGGTGTGGTCCGACCCAGGCGATTGGCGGCGGGGCCGGAGGCGATACTTACATATACGTCCCGTGGCGAACTGATCGGCGAAATCGGCATCGTTCATGATTGCCCGCGCACGGCATCGTGCGTCGCTTACACTCATCCGCGGTTCGGTCAGGCGAAGGAGGATGTCAAGAGTACCGAAGAGGAGTTTGTGGAGGTCGTGCAACTCTCTGCCGCTGCGTTTCGTGAGTTGTTGGCTATGCCGGAAGCACTACATGTCCGCAAACATGTCGAAGAACTGCTCGTGGCCCGCCGCAAAGCCGACGAGCAACGCCGCAAACTGGTCACGGACACCGATGCCAAAACAGTCACGCGCCGGCTATCGCCCGAGTTTGAGAAGCTGGGCCTGATTCAAGGCACGCAGCTCATGCTGATCGATCTCGATCGCTGCACCCGCTGCGATGAGTGCGTGCGAGCTTGCGCGGACACACATACTGATGGCCGGAGTCG
>JANLTA010000529.1:0-14734 GCA_031362705.1 Gemmataceae bacterium
TCGGGCCGGACAAGCCGACCGTGTTTCTTTACGCCCATCACGACGTGCAGCCGGTCAATTACGTCGAGCAATGGAAGAGCGACCCGTGGAAGCTCACCCGGCGCGATGGCCGGCTGTATGGTCGCGGTGCAGCCGACGATAAAGGTGCCATCACGGCTCAGTGCGGCGCGGTCGCGGCTTTCCTCAAGGCTCGGGGCACTTTGCCAGTCAACGTGAAGATGCTGGTCGAAGGCGAAGAGGAAGTCGGCTCGAAGAACCTGATGAAGTTCTTCGATCTCTACAAGAAGAAGCTGATGTCCGACGTTATCGTCGTCTGCGACACAGAGAATATCGAAGTCGGGCTGCCGAGCATCACCTATTCGCTGCGTGGCATCGTCGGCGTGCAAGTCGATGTTCACAGCGCCAACTTACCGATCCACAGCGGCATGGGCGGCGGAGCCATTCCCGATTCCGCGATTGCGCTCAATCACATTCTCGCACGCCTCTTCTGGAATCACGGCCCGCTAACTGTGCCGGGCATGTATGAGCGCGTCCGCCGGCTCACAGACAAAGAGAAGCAGGCGTTTCGTGAGTTGCCGTTTGACGAACCCAAGATGCGCAAGGAAATCGGCATCGTGCCGACGGCCAAGCTGCCGCTGGAGCCTGGCTCCACGTTTTACGAAGCGACCTGGCGCAAGCCGGCCGTCACCGTGATCGCGCAGGAAGCAAGCAACCTCAAGGGTGCGTCGAACCAGGTGTTGCCGTCAGCGTCGGCCATCGTGAGTTGCCGAATTGTGCCGGATCAGGATGAAGCGGAAGTTTACAAGTGCCTCGTGGACTGTTTGACCGCCGACCCGCCGTGGGGCGTGAAAATCGATTGCAAGCCCGCCGGCAGCGTGAAATGGTGGATGACCGACCCGAACGGCCCCGCCTTCGAAGCCGCGCTCACCGCCATGCAAACCGGCTTCGATAAGAAACCAGTAGCCATCGGCTGCGGCGGCTCCATCGGCTTCGTCGGCCCGCTGAGCGAGTTGTTTGGTGGCGCACCGGCGCTGTTGATGGGCATCGAAGACCCGGCCAGCAATGCCCACGCGCCGAATGAAAGTTTGCACGAAGGCGATTTGAAGAAACTCATGGCGTCGATGTGCCACTTGTTTGAGAATCTTGGCAAGCTGACGCCGGGGAAGGTGAAGTAGGGCAACTAACGGTTCGGGAGTTCAACGATAGCTTTTTGGGAAACCGCTCCGTTGTCCTTTGCCGTTGACGGCGGATAGCGTTTTCAATTTGATTCTTTTGCCGAGGCAGTTTCATGGGCGTTGACTTACTAATCCTAAATCGCCTCCTGCGAGCCGTTGCAGTCCAAAGTAGACTCATTGTTTACACGGAGCTCTCCGAGCAATACGAACAGGAAACTGGAACTTGGATCGACCCCCATTTGGGCTGGCGTTTTCCTATGGCCGAAATTGCCAAACATTGCGCATCCCTGTGTAGACCGAGGCATCAGCCAATCCTGTCGGCTTTAGTCATTAACAATCCTGAAGGACAATTGGAGTTGCCAGGGCGACCAGGCATGGGATTCTGGGGACTCCAGACGGATAGCGGTCAGCAGCTGACGCCCGCCGAGCCATCAGAAGAGGCGTGGATCGGAATGGTGGCAGCGGTACATCGGCAGGTCTGGCCGGTCGATCTCGATGATCTTTCCCGTGACGAATCAGTGTGAATTCATCGTGGCGTACGTGCAGGGCCGCATCATCCCGCAGGAATGAACGACCAGCGACTGCGGCCCGGAACTTACCGGGCTTGCTAGAATCCCGAAATGAAAATCCGTGGCTTCGTTTGGCCCGAAGATCGCGTCGATCATGTCGCGCGGCACGGCGTGTCGCCAGCCGAGGTGGAGGAGGCTTGTTTTGGACGGGCCTTGGTCCAGCGGTCGAAAACCCTCGGAGAAAATCCGGTATACTATGTTCTCGGGCAGACCGTCGCCGGCCGATATTTGTTTTGCGTGATCATCCGGTTCCCCGATGGCAACGGCTATCCGGTAACGGCGCGAACCATGACCGCGAAAGAGAAACGGCGCTACCGCAATTGGAGAGACCGATGAAAGCAACCAAGCTGCCGAAATCCGATTCAATCAACGCGTTGGCCAAGTTTTGGGATGCCCACGACCTGACCGATTTCGAGGGCGAACTCGAAGAAGTCACCGAACCAGTGTTCGAGCGGTTGTCGCCGATCAAGATTCAGTTGGATTCCCGCGAAGCCAAAGCCGTGCAGAAAATGGCTGCGGCGAAAGGCGTCTCCGGAAGTGAACTCATTCGCGCGTGGGTATTGCAAAAACTGGCACGGCCAACCAATGGCCGCGTGACCAAAAGCCGAAGCTGAAGTCTCATTTTCCGATTTGGGCGAACCTAAGCAGTTGCCACTTCTAAGAATCGTATGATCCCCCATACCCCCTAACGGAGAGGTCATTGCATTCCCATGCAGCGTCGCGGCGTCCCTATTGTTGACACCTTTGCCGAAGCGTTCGGTATGACGGCGTGTCGCGCGATTGTCACGGCGGCGAATATGGAATGGGCGCGCACTGCGGGATTGGCGGCGACGGGGTACGCGGCTTCGGTGATTGGTTGCGATGCTGAGGCGGGAATTGAGCGCGAGTTGTTGCCGGAGGAAACGCCGGATGGACGGCCGGGCGTCAGCTTATTGTTCTTTGCATTCAGCCGTGATGCGTTGGCGAAAGCTGTTGTCAACCGCATTGGCCAATGCGTGCTGACCTGCGCGACGACGGCATGCTACAACGGCTTACCCAAGGTGGCCGACAAGACATTTCGGGTCGGCGGGCGATTGCGCTTCTTCGGCGATGGCTACCAGATTGCCAAGAAACTTGACGATTGTCGTTACTGGCGTGTGCCAGTGATGGATGGCGAGTTTACTTGCGAAGATGAGTTCGGCTCGGCCAAGGGCATCGCGGGCGGCAACTTCATCATTTTGGGCGAAAGCCAGGAAGCGGCATTGCGGGCGGCGGAGGCCGCGGTCACGGCGTGCCGTGGCGTAGCCGATGTGATCCTGCCGTTTCCCGGCGGTGTGGTTCGTAGCGGCAGCAAAGTTGGCAGCCGCTACAAGATGATGCGGGCCAGCACCAATCATGCTTATTGTCCGACGCTTCGCGGCGCGGTTGAGGATAGCGAACTGGCGGCCGAGGTTAACGCCGTTTACGAAATCGTCATTGACGGGCTGACTAAGGAAGCCGTGGCGGCCGCGATGCGCGTCGGCATTGATGCTGTGTGCCAGCCCGGCATCCTTGGCATCACGGCCGGCAACTACGGCGGCAAGCTCGGGCCGCACCATTTTCACCTGCACCAACTTTGGGATGCGCCCTAATCCATGTTGCTCCTCACGCTACGAACGAAGTTGCAGGTGCCGCTTGAGGCCCCGTGCGTGGTTCCCGACAAATTGGCGGCGCTGTCGATAAAGCAGATCGAGCATTTACCGGTACAGCACGGCAACGTCGCGGCCAAACTTGGCGACTACTTCACAGTCACGGGTGACGCCAGCAATGCCATTGTCACCATTGATGGCGATGTGTCCCGAGTCAAATGGCTCGGCGCGAAGATGTCCGGCGGTTCACTGCATATTCGTGGATCGGCGGGTATGCATGCCGGCTCGACTATGACAGGTGGCACACTCAAGATCGATGGCGATGCCGACGATTGGCTCGGCGCGGAAATGCGTGACGGGTTGATTCACGTTCGCGGTCGCGCAGGTCATCACGTCGGTGCCGCGTATCCCGGTAGCCGAGCCGGCATGCGTGGCGGCACCCTTTTAGTGAATGGCGTCACCGGCGATGGCACCGGCGCAGTGATGCGCCGCGGCCTCATCGCGGTCGGCGGCTGCGGCGACTATGCCGGCGCGTCGATGGTCGCCGGCAGTCTGTTTGCATTTGGCTCGATTGGTCGTTATGCCGGCATGGCAATGAAACGCGGGACGATTGTTGCTTTGGGTGATCCACCCGAAATGTTGCCGACGTTCCGCAACAGCGGCGTCTTTGCTCCGCCGTTCCTGACGATTTACTTGCGACGCCTGTGCGAACTTGGCTTTCCCGTTTCCGCCGTGCCCCGACAAATGCGCCGCTACTGTGGCGACATCGCCGAGCTGGGACTCGGCGAGATTCTACTACCGATTAGTACTTGAACTGCGTGGCGAAATAGTAGTTGATGCCGGAGCGGTACAGAAGGTTGCCGGCTCGCGGGTCAAGATGTTCCCGATAGAGGCGGTCGCCGACGTTTTCGACACCGGCTGTCAACAACAGTGTTTTGTTGAGCTGCCAGTAGCTGCGAATATCCACGACGGTGAAACCAGGCGTGCGCAATTCGTTCAAGCTGGCGGCATAAAGGCCCTGATCGAAGACCGAGCGGGCCGAGCATTCGATTGACCACTTCGGCGATTGATTGTTGTCAACACTTTCGTGGATGCGGACACCGGAACGCAGTTCCAGCGGCGGGATACCGGGCAGCGGTTCGGTTTCCGTGCCAACGCGACGGCTGGAGAACAGCGTTGGATCGCGGCGATTGTCGCTGTGCGTCAAGTCGCGGCCTTGAACATAGCTGGCCGAGGCGAACGGCGTGAGCCAGCGCGTGGCTTCAACCTGGCCGTAGATTTCGCCGCCGGCTAGGGTGGCGCGGTCGGTGTTCGTGTAGATCACCTGCGTGATGCCATCGCCGGACTTGTTGCGGTCGTAGGTGATATAGTCATTGATCCAGGAATAGAAAGCGCTGGCGCTGCCCTTGAACCAACCGTAGTCGGCTCTCATGCCGATGTCGTATTGCAGCAGCTTTTCCGGATCGAGCCGCGGATCGCCGATGAGGCGGTTGAAGCCTGGTTGCAGCACGCCGACGAACGGACCGACGGCGTACAACTCGGTCAGCGTCGGTGCCCGCATCGCGTAGCCGAAGCCCATTAGGCCGGTCAGGCAATCATCGAACTTGTATTCGCTGCTGAGAAACGCGGCGCCCAGACCCATGTCACGACTGAGGCGATCATCCCAGGGAGCGACGGAAAACACCTGCGGGTCCACGTTGGAACGATCAACGATCTGGCCCGGCGCCGCATTGCCGCCGAACAGGTCGATGTTGCCGGTGATCAGACGTTCGTGCGTCGATGTATGCACGTAGTCGAGGCGGGCACCGGTGTGGAAGCTGAGTTGGTCGCCCATCGGCACATTCGCTTCGAAGAAGATGCCGGGGTTGTATGAATTGGAAGTCGGCAAGCCGAGAGTTTGCGTCAGCTGTGTCGGCATGCCCGGTTGGAAGCCGCTTGTCACCGGTACGGAGCCAGACGGGTCGAGGATGCTGATGTCTTCACGCAAGCCGTTGTTGACGTGGGTGAAGTCGACGCCGAAGCTGAAGTTCACATTGTCTTTGCGACCCCAGGTTCCGATAGCGCGAAAGCCGCTGCTGGACTCGGCGATATGCGTGCGGGAGCTATCCGTGAACAGCGGCAGGTACGTTGGCACGCCGTTGATCGTTCCAGATTGAAAGCTCGGGTAGGTCGGCTGGGTCGTTGTCGGCGTAAGGCCAAAGCCACTTGATCCCGGCAAAAATCGCGACAGGAATGCCTGCTTGTAACCCTGCTGGGTGTCACCGTTGACGACGGTGTCGTTATACCACGCATCAAATGTGAATAGGTCGAAGTACGGTTGCTCTTTCGCCGTGTACCGCACGCTGTACGCTTCGCTATTCAAGTCGCGGATATCGAAGTACAGACCGGGGAATTCCAGGTTCTGCTGACGAATCTTGAGGCCCTTGAACTCAATACTGGTGTTCTTGCTCAGGTCCAAACCGGCGGCGAAGTTGAAGTTCTGCGAGTTGTAACTGGAGGGTACGCGATCGGTGCCATCAACCCTGGCATCATAGCCGGGAGCGCGATAGTCGTTGCCGGCCAGAAGGTTGTATGTGACGCGGAAGCCCCAATCCTGGGCGCCATATTCAATTGCTTGAACACCGGCCCACCGCTGGCCGTTCGACTGATAACCGAGGAATGTGCGGCCGTGCAATTCCCAATCGCAACAGCCGGTGGCTCGTGGCGAATCGAAAGTCACGATATCAAGGAACGCAAAGCCAGGTCCATAACGGGTTGCGTACGGGCCTTTGATGACTGTCAGTTCACGTACTGATTCCGTGTCGAACTTGCTAATCGCGGTATCCAAATCGAGGCGTGCTGGAAAGAAAAACCCGTGGTCGCCATAAGTGACCAATTGCCCGACGTGATAACCGCGAACGCGCGGGTCGGCGACGACAGCATTACGTCGCTGAATTTCGACACCGGTCGAGCCAGCGGACGAGTTCAAAGCCTGGCCAAGGTCGGAACTCGGCTGAGTTGAAAGATTGCCACTACTTAAACTGCTCGCGGCAGGACCGGCGTTTTCCACTGCTGCGGCTGGCCCTTGGCTTGGGGCGGTAGAAGGTGCTGCCGCGACCGGCGCTTGCTGGTTCGCCGACGGGTCGGCTGGCGTTTCCGGCGCGCGCTCCAGCGGCTGCGGCGTCTCCACCGGCTGCTTCTTGACTTGAATAATGTCGGGATCATTGATCGGGACGGTCGGTTTCTGCGCGGCGACTACCGCACTGGCACCTGCGACCACAGCCATACCACCGAGCCAACGTTGCCACCGGCGCATCGTTACGCCCCCCCGACAAAGCTGGTCCACCACCCGCAATGCCGAACGCGGCACGCCGGGGCACGGACCCGTAGTCGCAGGTAATATCGGCGTTTCCGGTGCCTTGAGATTGATCAAAACATCCGGGTGAACCGCTAAAGCCGGAAAGGTCACGCAAGCCAGGCAAATTGGCGAATCATGGCCGCCGTTGAATAACAAGCCGGTCCCAGACCATTGCCGTGATCGACAACGCGACAATAACAGCGGCCTCGACTAGTAACCACCACCAACCATCTTCACGCAGAGCATCGCGGAACATGGATGGTGGCGGCGTGGAACCTGCCTGGGCCGCGCGGTCTTCGAGTGTGGGCAATATTGCGTACGCGATTGCCGTAATTGTGAAGACGACACCGGCCGGAACCAGCAACGTTAAGAACCAGTTGCGGGGTTCGCTAACAGGGCTTTCGGGAACATTCATGGTAATACTTGTAAACGACTCTCAGCAATTCTCATTTCCACATAACGCCAGCTAGTCATCTTCAGCCGATGGCATACGACCTGTCTCGACAATTTCCTGGAGTCGCTTCGGGAAGACTTCCCAAGTGGTTTGATAGGCGGCCTCTAAAGGCACGCGGATGTGCGCACCTTCTACCAGAAATAGCGGCATGTCCGGCATCACGTCGCCGACGGCGACCGGTTCAACGTACGCACCTTTATCCCGGCCGGCGTCATACGACGCCAAAATGCGATCTTTGTCGGGAGGAAACTCAAAGGCAACGTCTTCGTCTTCGTACTCATCCCAGATGGCTCGATGGACGCCAAACGGATCACGCTTGGTCGGCGGGAAGAGATCGACCACGAGGAGATGAACGCCTGAGGCCAGGAAACCGTGGCTCTTTTCAAGGAACTCCTTGAAGGCACGTTTCGAGTCCTTGTTACCGGGTGAGACAATTTCAATTGCCGCGACCGTTCGACCGAGATTGTGTTTGACAACGATCCGGTTTGCCAGGTCGGCGTAAAACTCCTTGGTCGATTTGCGAACGATGCGCGTTGCAGGTGCTTCCAATGTCATGGTGCCGCCATCGCGATCGGAAATGCGATTGTGCGGACCGGTGTAGTCGACGGCCAAAACGTCGGGTTCTTTCGACCCCGTTTTCTGCTCGACAAGCGCGGACAGTCCATCCGGTAGCAGTCCGGAATTCAGGGCGTTCTTAATATAGATCGACCAACTCTGATGGAAGTCGTGAAACAGCCCGGAGTACACTCGGGTCCAGTTGTGAATCGGCATGGTCGCACCTCCTGCCGTCTATCTTACCTCATTTCGTCGAGCTTACCCCACCCATGCTTTGTCCGTCGGCTCCCAGTTCACGAGTTCATCGGGTTTGAACCAGAGCTTGATCTCCAGTGCGGCATTCTCTGCGCTATCCGACCCGTGGATGAGGTTGTTCTGGATGCTCAGGGCGAAGTCGCCGCGAATAGTCGCTGGCGGCGCTTTCGTGCCGTCGGTCGCGCCCATGAGGCCCCGGGCGACGGCGATGGCTTCGCGGCCTTCGAGGACGATGGCCAGCGTCGGGCCGGATGTCAGGAACTGTAACAGCGAATCATAAAACGGTTTGCCGGCATGTACGGCATAGTGCTTGGCAGCCAAATCGCGCGAGGCTTGAACGAACTTGGCCCCGACGATGCGCAAGCCTTTGCGTTCAAAGCGCGAAAGTATATCGCCGCAGAGTCGCCGTTGCACGCCGTCAGGTTTGACGAGGATGAGAGTCTGTTGCATTTTCAGTGATGCTCCGTTGGTGTCTGGTAGTTTTTATAGGAAAGCGAGAATCACCGAACATCATGCCCGGGTGGCCACGATGATCGCATAGTCACGCCGGGTGAGGATCAGCGGTGGAACAAACAACTGTTCGATCACTTCAGTAACCTCTTCGACTTGGCGGGTCACGAGGTACATTCGGCCGCCGCGCTTCAACAAGCGGTGGGCCGTCCGCGCGAACAACTCGGCAATCGTGCCGTGGGCGAAGTAGGGTGGGTTCGCCAGAACCAGATCAAATTTTCCTGCGGGCAGTTCGGCGAAGTCCGCGGTCAGAACTGTTTCGACGTGAGACAGGTTGTGCTTGTCAGCATTGAGTTTTGACACAGCCACGGCACGGGCGTTGGAATCGGCGAGCGTCACATGTGACTTGGCACCGGAGCGCATGGAGGCAATGATGCCGGCCACGCCGCAGCCGCAGCCGAGTTCGACGATGCGCTCGCCGGAGCGAACTTCCAATACGTCGAGCATCGACCGCGTGCCATCGTCCAATCGGCCATAGGCGAACAGACCGGGCCGGGTGAGGAATTCACGATATTCGCCAGCCCGCACTTTAGCGGCAATGGTGACTTCATGCCGCCGTCGCTTATGCTCGCCGTCACGCACGCTCCACAGAGCCGTGCCTTCCTTGCTGGTTTCAAGGGCCACCTTGCCGAAGATCTTCTTCATCACCGGTGGAAAGAACTTGTCGCGCTCCAATGGTGAGAGCACTGCAAACGTGCCTTTGGGCTTGAGGACGTGAAATGCCTGTTCGACAATATCCAGCTTTAGCTCGCGCTCGCCTTTGACAGGCGACGGGAAAACGACGCTGCCGAACTCAGCGGGCAGATCCCACACATCCGGCGTCACTTCGACACGCGCGGTGAGACCGCACGCCTTCAACTCTTCGGTCACTCGCGCGGCTTGATACCGGTCCATCTGCCAGCAGACTGTGTCGGGCCGATAAATGGCGGCGACCAAATCGGCCGCGGCACGGGGCGAACCCAGCAACACAAGAACCGGCCCGGGCAGCCGTTCCCGCACGACCGGCCATAGAGGTAGATACGCGGATGCCATTAGACGATCGGCGAGTCGTCAGCGAAGCCCGCCTTTACCTTTTTCTGTAGCAGCGTCATGATGCACCAGATACTGAATGGCACACCGCAGATGAAGCAAATGATGGCCGGACCCATGAGCGCCATATCGGGTCCCTCCGGAGAGCCGAAGCCCGCCTCCATAGCCAAATAGATACCCAGAGGTAACAAGGGTCCAATGAAGCACATGATAGAGCCGAGCATCGCCAACCAATAGACTTGGACCTCGTGCATCTTGGAAGCACCGGCACAAACGACGGATCCCCAGATGAAATAAAACACACCGCCTGCCAACCAAATCAGGCGATTGCGATACTCATCGGTCGACAGTTCTTTGAACTTCGTTTTCTTCTCACCGGTGTCGTAGAGCGACTTCTTGCCTTTTTCTTCGACGACCTCCGACTTAAAGATCATCTCCCAGGTAGAAACCACGCCGGTGGTGGCGGCCATGATACAGGTGATCACGCCGCACATCAGAAGAAAGTTCGCTGGCTTGACCACGACCTCAAGAGCCGGGCCGCGCATGCTCTTGGCGAAGCGTTCCTTCATCGGGCCGTAAGCCCGCTCGCGTTCTTTGATGCTCTCTTTCGATTCCTGGTCCTGCGTCAACACATAGTTGGCGGGGCCGTCGTCTTCCCATTCGCTTTTCGGCGCTACAGGGGCAGCCGGCGCTTTGGCCGGTTCCGCCTTCTTTTCACCGCGCACGGTGAACACATGCGAACACTCGGGGCATTTGAGTTTCTTGCCGGCTTCAACCGGGTTGTTCCGTTTGATCTTCGTGCTGCATTCGGGACATGTGTAGACTGGCATGGCAGATCAGGTGCTAGGTGGGAGTGTGCGGGCCGACAATATCTATCTTAACGATTCATGCCGGTTTCTGCCACAGGCTCAGCGTTGCCAACTGACCCAGCACGCGGATGCGGAGTTGCCTCAGGCTTGTCCAGCCAACCGCCTCCGTGGCCGCCCGCAGCCATTGCTGCTCGGCGACCAGCATCGCGGTACGGCCATCCGGCTTCAGCACGCGGTCGCATTCACTAATCAAGCGGCGATACAACTCGGGTATTTCGTCGGGATTACCGAGTTGTTTGCCGAATGGCGGATTGGCAATGACCCGATCAACCGATTCGCGCTCCAGCGGCAATCGTCGCGCGTCCCATCGGAACAATTGGTTTGGGCCAACTCGGCGCAGATTTACGCCGGCAGACGTGACCGCGCCAAGTTCCAAGTCACCGCCGATAATGGTCACGCCCATGTGTCGCGCACGACTCAGTTGCATCTGTTCCGCGAGAATCGTGCCGGCTCCGCAAGTCGGATCCAACACAACAGCATCGGGGCCGGCCGCTGCCAATCGCACCATCGCGGCAGCGACCGTGGGACGCAGCGATGCCGGCCGATGCTCCAATTTGTATTTGCGGTGCCGCATTGTCTCGTCGGACAAGCGCATGCCGCAAACTGCCGTCTTGCCGTTGATCGACAGCCAAACTTCCACCGACGCATCTTCATCGACGATGCGCCAACTGGCAGGTATGTGCCGAGCCAGGCCATCGAGCATGGCATCGCGGGCATCGGTACGGCGATAGCCATGTTCGCCGATCATCTGCGTAACCGCGTGCCATGTGGGCTTGCCACGCGGCTTCGGGCGGATGCCGTGGTGCAGTCGCAACATGTTCGCCCAGTCGGCATCGTTGGCGGTCCATTTGCGAATCTTGTCGAGGTCGGCGGCTTTCCATGTCAATGAGTCAGTGCCCCACGCCAGTAGAAACACATCTTCGACAGTGCGCAATTCCAGGAGTCGTTCCGTAATCGCCGGCACTCGAAAGACGATCACGCCAGGCTGGATTTTTTTTACCTCGCCGCCCAGATCGCGCGCGATCTCATCGGCCGCCACGGGCTCCAGACCGGGAATGACGGTGGCGTAACACGGCGGCACATCGGCGGAGCGGACTGACATGGCAATTCCCGATAATAGCATCAGGATACGTAGCTCGGCTGAGCCGCCCATGAATACAAACCACAAAGACGCAAAGACCATAACGGAAACACAAAGAAGAGCGACTTCTTTGTGTTTCCTTTGTGCCCTTCGTGCCTTTGTGGTTGATCTTGTTTTTCGGCATATGGCCACGATAGCCGGCCAAGTTCCGTTGTGGCCCCGCGAAACCGGTACGCCCAACTGTTCGACGGGCGGGAAAGCGGTGCCTCCTGAGTTGACATCCCGTGGTGGCCTCTTTAGCCTAACGATTCCCACAGAGGTCCAACCGTGACGCGCCGGCCGATCATCGGCATTCCCACGCAGACGCAACTTGCCGTGCCCGGCGAGTTGCCTCGCTGTTGGATTATGTCCAATCGCTATGTGAATGTGCTGGCAAGCGTCGGCGCGGTTCCCTACCTCATTCCGCTGTTGCCGAACGACGTGCCGACGATGCGGGCAATTTACGACAGCCTCGACGGCGTATTCCTCACCGGCGGCGTGGACGTCGATCCAGCGAGCTATGGCGAAGACAAGCATCCGCGGTGTGGCCGCACGGATACCGACCGCGACGCCGTCGAGATCCAGTTTGTGCGCTGGGCGCTGGAAGACCGCAAGCCATTGCTTGCCGTCTGCCGTGGTTTCCAGGTGTTGAACGTGGCGTTCGGGGGCACGTTGTTCCAGGACATTGGCGATCAATACACGGCTGCAATGAAGCACGACCATTTCCCGAAGCCGGATGGTAAGCCGCCACGCGATTTCCTGTCGCATCAGGTGCGCGTCGATCCGGCGTCACGCTTAGGGCAATACCTTGGTGTCGCCGAGACGCCTGTCAACAGCATGCACCACCAGGGCATCAAGAAGCTGGCCAACGGTCTGGTCGCCAACGCATGGGCACCGGATGGTTTAATCGAAGGCATTGAAGGCTCGAACGGTCAATTCCTCGTTGCCGTGCAATGGCATCCCGAAGAGTTGACGCAATCCGACGCCGGCAGCAAGCGATTATTTGAAGCGTTTATCGCAGCCAGTAGTCAAAAGTCAGTTGCCAGCGGCTAACGAATAGCCATTCATGCCAAGGACAGGCGACAACGTCGACTTACTGATCACTGTCCACCGAACACAAACAACTCATCATGCATCGCGAACATCACAAGTGGTATAGCCCGATACTCCGTCGTGACATGGACCTGCTCGTGCATGGCCATGCCGGGGCACGCTTATTTGTCTTTCCCACTTCCAAAGGCTGGGTTTCCGAGTGGGAAGATCAGGGCATGATGAATGCCATGTCGGACCACATCAATAACGGCTGGCTGCAGGTATACAGCGTCGCCAGTGTCGATTCCGAAAGTTGGTATGCCTACCACACCTGGCCCGGCGATCGCGCCTGGCGACATGAGCAGTATGACCAATACATGATTAACGAGGTGGTGCCATTCTCGCGCCATAAGAATCCGAAACCGTTTGCGGTCATTGCCGGGGCTAGCTTCGGCGCGTTTCACGCCTTGAGCAAGGGCCTCAAGCACCCGGATCATTTCAATCGCGTGATCTCGATGAGCGGCCTGTGCGACATTCGCCGCTTCCTGGATGGCTACCACGACCAGAACGTGTACTCCAACAACCCCTCCGAGTTTATTGCCCACGAACATGACACGCATCGGCTGGCGCAGCTGCGCTGGCAGGACATTATCCTGGCCGTCGGGAGAGACGACGGGTTGCGCGCCCAGAACGAGGCGCTGTCATCGATGCTCTGGGCTAAGGGCATCGGCAATGCGCTCCGGCTGTGGGACGGCTGGTCGCACGACTGGCAATACTGGCAGAAGATGATGCGCCTCTACGTCGGCGGGCATGATTGAGGCCTTCGGTGGGTCTCGAATACTCGACCCCCCCTACAAAAAAAGCCATCGGCCGTCATCGAAACGACAAGGTGGCGTGCGGCGTAGGGTGGGTCGAGTCTTCGAGACCCACCAAAGCGACAACATCAAGCCATCGACCCGCACCGGAACCAATAATACGGCGTGCGGCGTAGGGTGGGTCGAGTCTTCGAGACCCACCAAAGTGACAAAACCAATGGTTCGACGCAACATTGTATGATTGATCGGCACTCAGGAGCTTGCCATGAAGGTAGGATTGCTTTGCGGGCGCGAGTGGTCGTTTCCGCCAGCGTTCATTGAGGAAGTGAACCGTCGCAATTCCGGTGTCACAGCTGAGTTTGTGAAGCTCGGTGGCACCAAGATGGATGAGACGATCCCGTACTCGGTGATTGTCGATCGCATTTCGCATGAAGTGCCTTACTATCGCTCCTACCTCAAAGTTGCTTTGCTGCAGGGCACGCGCGTCATCAACAATCCGTTCATGTGGGCGTCGGACGATAAGTTCTTCGATGCGGCGTTGGCGCTGAAAGCCGGCGTCGCGCATCCCAAGACACTCGTGCTCCCGAACAAGGACTATGTTCCTGGCATCGTGCCGAATGAGAGTCTGCGCAACTTGCTGTACCCGCTCGATTGGCGGTACGTGATCGACTACGTGGGATTGCCATGCGTACTCAAAGACGCTCACGGCGGCGGCTGGAAAAGCGTTTACGTTTGTCACACCGTGGAAGAGCTAATTCGGCACTATGACGAATCCGGCCTACTTACGATGGTGGTGCAGGAGTTCATCAAGTGGGATGCCTACGTTCGCTGTATGTGTCTGGGTCAGGAAGAAGTGCTGCCAATGCCTTACGATCCGAATCAACGCAAGTACTTGCCCAAAGAAGGCTACATGTCGGCCGAGTTGGAAAAGCGCATCGTTGACGATTCGTTGAAGCTGGTGCGGGCGCTGGGTTACGACATGAACACGGTCGAATGGGCCGTCCGCGATGGCATCCCGTATGCCATCGACTTCATGAACCCGGCTCCGGATATGGACATCTATTCGATCAGCGAAGCCTACCATCTCTGGTGCGTCGAACACATGGCCGACATGGTCATTCGTTTCGCTAAGACGCCGGCCCCTCAACGGGCGGAAGCTCGCTGGGCCAAGTTGGTGTGATGCGTCTGCTCCAGTTGCCTGACAGACTGAACATAAGTCACAATTCGGGAGCTTCCAAGTGCAATTCTTGACCCCGGAGGGGTCATAGCCATTAGTAACTATATTGCAAGTCAATTAATTATCGGGCAAATTGAATTTGCCCGTGGGTCGTAGGGTTTCATTTCGCGGAGCAGGGCATTGGCGAGGACGAGGAGCTTTCGAGCGACAGCAATCAATGCGACGCGTGC
>JANLTA010000546.1:0-3726 GCA_031362705.1 Gemmataceae bacterium
GCAGGGTGAATGTCCGCGCATAAAGAAAGCCCACCCGGTGCCACGGGTGGGCTTTCGATTGTCGTGACAACTACTTCTTCTTCACCTTGAATTCAATCGAGTCGCCATCTTTCAGAGCGCCCTTCTTGATTTCCTTGCCGGGGCTGCTCTTGCCGTCGGATTCGTGCCAGGCCATGACTTGCACGTCCACGCCGGTCGGCACATTCTTGATCTCGAAGGTACCGTCGTCCTTGGTCACCGCGGCGAATGGATGATCGAACGCCCAGATGTAGGCTTCCATCCACTTGTGTGCGTCGCAGCTGAGCGTGATGGCCTGCGTATCGGCCTTGAGTTCCGGTGTCTCGCTCTTTCCGGCAGGAATCGTGTAGTTTTTGGCCGGATTCTTGAACGAGCTGCCCGCGTAGCGCGAATTATGCAAAATCGGCGCCGAGTTCTTGATGGTCAACTTCTGGCCCGTTCGTTTGCCCTCGCTCTCCGGGAACAGGATCGATACATGGGGCATGAAGGCGCAAAAGGGCTGATCGATGGTCACTTCGTCGTTCCACGACTTTTTACTCATATCGACTTTGAAGAAGGAGCCGGCCGGCGCTTTGAGATAAACCACCACGTTGCCCAGCCCGTTGTCTTTGCCGACAACCCACGTGAGGTCTTCCGTATCGCCCTTCTTGCAGTGGTCAATGTCTTTGTTGGTCTTGTCCATTTTTACTTCAGACTTGGGGGGTGCCGCCCCATCTAGGGTGATCTTACCCTTGATGGTGCCTGTGCCTTTGCCTTCGACGGCCTTCTTGGCTTGAGCCTGCACGGGATTAGCGTCGATTGTGACAAGCGCAGCGACAGCCCCGGTGAGGGCCAGGCCGGCGATTAACTTGCGGAAAGACTTCATTGCATTCGCTCCCTGGAACATAGAGGGCGGCACACCGCCCCACTGGTAAAACGTTAAAGCTGAATTGGCTTGCAGCCAATTCGACTACGGTTTGATCTTCATCGGCCCGGTGTCCGTGGCATGGCCGGGCTTGATGTCAATGTCTTCGCCGCTTTTGCCGGCAGCGCCGCCCTTCCAGCCGGCACCCTCGTGCCAGACGAACAGGCGATGTTTGCCGACCGGCGCGAGTTTGATCTCAAAACGGCCGTCATTGTCGGTGACAGCAAAGTACGGACTATCGAAGATTCGGATACAACCCTTCATCCAGGCGTGGATGGAGCATGCCACCGACATCGGCAAGCGATCTTGCTTCAAGTTCGGTATCTCGATTGTCCTGCCGCTGGCAATAGTCTGGTTGTCGCTTTTGTTTTTGAGGGTGTTGGCCGACTCCCAGCGCACGTTGTGCGTGATAGGCGAACTGTTTTTGACCACCAGTGTCTGCCCCTCGCGCACGCCGATCACATGCGGGACGAAGCTGCACTGCGGCTGATCAACTTCGACCTTGAGCAAGCCCGGCTCCTTGAGCGACGGATGGATGGGCAGATTCCGCCCAGATGCAGTTGCGGCATCTGACGCGAGCCACACAAAGACGTTCTTCACGCCCTTGTTTGTCTTGTTGACAATCCAAGTCTCGTTGACCAGTTTGCCCTTCTCCAGGCAGTGCCCCTGATCGGCAACAACGTTGACTTCCTGCGGTACGGGCGGCTCGCCGTCGAAAACAACCTGGCCCTTCAGTGTGGTCCATTGCTGCTCGGTTGCGAGCGCCAATGCTCCGAACGTCGTCGCCACAAGCACAGCGCACAGAACGCGCATCATTTCTTGTCCGTGTCTGGTGCAGCTGCGGGAGCCGGGGCACCAAAAGCGGTTGGTCCGACTCGGAATTTGACAACCGGCCAATCGGCGACCATCGGGTACATCATCATGAGATCGCGTGAGGCTTTGATTTGCTCGGCCGGCGTGCCGACAAACACCTTGGCCTCGTCGGAGTGCTTCTTGGCTTCGGCCGGCTTGTATTGCGGCTGCATCAAGCTTGCATACGGCGTAAGCCGCTGAGGATAGCTGATCCATCGCTCGGTCCATTCGGGCCGCAACCGCTCCCAGGCCATATCGAGGTTCGGTGCCCGGTATTCGTTGGGCAGCGCCGGCCCAACCTGGTGACAGGTCAGGCAAAGGTTCCCGGGATAGGTCACGAGTTTCCACGCATCGGCAATATAAGCCTCGCGCTCTTCCCATCGTGCCTTTTGAGCCGGGAAATCATTGGCATCGAGTTGCGACTTGAGCGTGTTGACCTCAGTCTCGGCTTCCTTGATCTTTGCCTCTTCCTTGGCCACTTTCAGCCCGGCAAGCTTGATCTCGGCCGCCGTGAGAGCGTCCTTGGCGGCCTGCGCCCACACGGGCTTCAATTCCTTGACGCGGTCCTCGTAGAGGTTATTCGCCTTAAGTTTGGCGACGTAGTCTTTTGTCTTGTTCAACAGATACTGTTCGTCGCGCTGTTCGATTTTCACATATGGTCCGGTCAGACCGAGAGCCGGGTCGCGCTGCCTGTTGACGGCCGTGAAATAATTGACAAGGGCCATTGCATCTTCGTTCGACAGGCTGAACTTCGGCATCTGTAGAACAGGCACCTTGCGAATCGGCTTCGGATTCAGCAGAAACTGATAAAGCCAATCCGGCTGAACGCGCTCGCCTTCGTGGAGCAATGTCGGTGGAACAGCGGCGTAGCCATTCGGTGCCTGACCGCCTTCATCCGCATAATTGTTCAACGATTGCGGGTCGCCATAAACCTTGGCGTCCCACTCCGTGAGGTAGCGCTTCAGCGCCAGGGCGAACTTGCCGCCGAATGGCGGGGCGACTTCCGTCATGGCTTCCGGGAACCAGAAGATATTCGCGCCTTGTGCATTGGCCGGGATGGCTACAACTTTTTCTTTCTTCGTCTCCGGGTCCGTATAGCGGATGCCCAGTGCTTCGCTGAGGCGCAACATCGGTATGTTCTTATCGCCGGCGTTCAGGTCGCTGATGACGCCGCGTGCGGTCAATTTATCAGCATTCTCGGCAGGCGGTTTCGCGCCCCACGCTACATGTTCGGGATACGCACGGTCTTTCGGATCAGAAACTTCGTTCTCGAGGTATCCTTGATGCGCTTTGATGAGCATCTCTAATACTGTGGTCTCGGAGCCATCGTCTGGCCTCACTAGTTTCTTATTTCCAAGCTTCAGATCGTACTGCCCCGGGCCAAACAAGTGGCAGCTCGAACAGTTGAACTTCTCGATGACTTTGTGGCCCTTGATCTCGGTGAGGCGGTCGCCAGCCGGTTGATGGACAAACTTGGTCGGGATCGGCTCGGCGATCAAACCCAGCACGAAGGTCATCACGGCTTCGCGAGCCTCAGCCTCTTCGTGGGCCTCGCGACGGAGGAAGTCGACATCGGATTCACTCGCACCTTTCTTGAGCCGCGCGAATTTGAATTGAGGCATCCGTGCCCGATCATTCCAGTCCTTGATTCGGTTGTAATCATAGGCGCGTGGCGACATTAATTTGAGATGCAGGAAACCCTCGCGCTTCTGATGACCATGGTGCAACATGTCGGCAAAGTACTCTTCGTAGAGAGATGGCGATGATGTGTCGTATGGTGCGTACCGTTCGAGCGGTTTAGCCGTCGGCGCAGCGTGACCGTGCGTATCGTGACCGTGGTGGTCGGCGTCGTCATGGTCTTTCTTCCACGACGGGAGGACGTTGTAACGGTCTTTGACATAATTGGCGGCATCCTCAAACGCGATACGGGCAGGATCCTTGATGCCCCAGTC
>JANLTA010000548.1:0-12265 GCA_031362705.1 Gemmataceae bacterium
GAAGCAACCCACGCCGCCGATGCCGTGCTGTTGGTTCACCATGGCGAAACCAGTCGCGCTTATGCTGCCGATGGTTCGCCGCTGGAGATGCCGCTAGTGCCGTTCGCGCGATCAATTGCCGCCAGTGCGGCCAGCATGGGCGAACCGAGCGCACTGGCCACGTTGGATGAGTCCGCGCTCAAGGGCACGCAGTTGCAGCCGTTCGAGCGTGGCCGCAAGAGCGTATTGGCCGCGCCATTGGCCCTGGGCGCTGGGGTAGTCGCCGTGTTGGAGTTATTCGACAAGCCCGCGCCGGGGTTCACGGTGGAGGATCGCCGGCTGGCCGCTGCCGCTGCCGCCATTGGGTCTGAATTGCTCAAGCAATCGCTAGCTGATCAACAAACGCAAAAGACATTGTTGGACGCTGTCGATGCCGCGTTGAAAGCGACAGACGACACATTGACGCCAGGTTCCGCCGGCCTGCCCGAAAGCGTGCGTGACGCCATGCGGCAAAGTCTGGAACGCCCCGGTGCCGCCATCGGCGGCAAAGACGCACTGGCCTTGGCCGAAGCAATTCAGGCACTCGGCGCGAAGTACGGCGAAGCGGCCGTGCGCCATTGCCTGGTGCTGATTCGCCAACTGGCGTCCACACTCGATGAAGTCGCAGGAGCCTAACGCGGCAACGCATCCCCACGATGAGTGATTTCCTTCAACACCTGTTGGCCCTCGTTCATCCCGACCGGTTGCTGCGCGATGCGACTGCGACCGGGGCGGGCATCCGCGTCGCCGTGGTGGATTCGGGTATTGATCGTGCGCTCATTGCGGAAAAACATGGCGGAACAGTGGCTATCGAAGGTGCCGTGTTCGCGCCGCACAATCAGGAGCCTTTACCCTACAACGGCACGGCCAGCGCTCCACACGGCACAACGGTGGCTGACATTATCTTGAGCATCGCACCGGATGTCACCTTGTATTCCGCTGACGTTTTCGGCCCCAGTGGCGGCAGCGAAGCGGAAACCGTCATCCGCGCCATTTATCATTGCCTCGATGTGTGGAATTGCCAAATCATCAATCTGTCGCTCGGCGTGACCGAAGCACGCCTGCAACCCGTATCCCGACGCAACCAGTTTCTCCGCGCTATTGAAGAGGCGTATCATCGCGGTGTTTTGGTCGTCGCCGCGGCACACAATGATCACCCGCTGACGCGCAGTTTCCCCGCCGCGTTTGCTCCGCCTTTGGTTTCCGTGGACAAAGCTCTATTCGCTGATCCGCTGGAAGTGCGATACCAGCCGCGCGATCAGGTGGAGTTTCAAGCCCACGGCCGCGGCGAGTTCGGTCCGTTCGCCAAGGAGCCGGCCACCAGTTGGGCCGCCCCGCACGTTACCGGCGTGGCCGCCCGGTTGTTGTCGCTGTGTCCGGAGTTGCGACCGTTTGAAATCAAAGCCCTATTGTCGTTGATGAGCCGAGCGCGGGGCGATCATGGCGATCCGGGAAAATAAATGACTGGAGAAAAGCTCACCAATAGGTCAGCACCCATCCTAGGCGAGCGCTGAAGCGTCAGCCCAACGTGGTTTTTGGAGTTCTCGTTGCGGCAGACAGCTCGTCGAGCTTACGCTTCGACGCCCGCCAATACGTGCGAACGAATCTCGTATATTGGCGAGCCGGACGCGTCAGCGCCCGCAGAATGCGCCCGCCATTGCATGAATACAACGATCCAGCTAGCGACAGAGAATGCCAGTCGCTTGCTGGTGAAAAGACTGCTCCATTGAGTACGAGCGCCTCCTCCGGTCGCTGACGCTCCCAGCTCGCCAAAACCGAAATCACGTCGAGCTGGTGCATTGACGCTCGCCGACGCGGGCAGATTGGCTTCCTCGCGCACCGATGCCAATCATGCGACTCTGCCGGTTGCGCCGGTCGCGGGAGCCGTAGGCCGCGTGGGGATCAGGCTGGGCAAGGCTTAGCGAACTTGCCGCTTCCCCAAGCGGGGAAAGCGGGTTAAGTTACACTTGCACCCAAGTCTTGCGCGCGGCGAACCGAAACGCCGCCCGCTGGCGGAGGATAGCTCGATGAATGCCGACACGCCGAGTGGCAACCCGAAGAAGCCGGATGCCACGGCCAAGCCGACGCAGCCACTGCACGATCCGGATGAAATCGTCGATCTCGGCGAGATGCCGGCAATTGAAGGCAGCTCGAACGACATTTCGCGCAGCCAGGTGTCCGGCCCGTTGAGCGGCACGTCCGTGGTCACGTGGGACCACCTGATGCGGGCCAAGTCCGAGGCGGATATACATCTCGACTTCGACGCCCTTGATGGCGTGGAAGTGGATTCGCCGTCCGACCGCGACTTGTTGAAGAACCTAACGCTCGAAGAACCGAATGTCACATCGCTGGAACATTCACAGGCCCGCGACGACTTCGCCGAGATCGGCAAGAGCAAAGCGCCGGCCAAGCAAGACGATGGTGGCGACTTCACCGAGTCCTCGATCTTCGCGCCTTCGGGCAGAACGAAGAGTGGCGGCGATTCCGAAGTTGACTTACTTGGCAAACCGGACAAACCAGTAAGTTCGTTTCATCGCCAACCCAAGACCGAAGAAATCAAGCAGCCGAAGCTTCATGGCACTTCGCCTGCAGAGGATGTATCCAGCGAACTGTCGGCGGCGATTGCCCGCGATGCGGGCGGCTCGGCCGTGGATTTAGGCTCGGCGGCCATCGTCGACTTGCCTTATCCCCTCGGCGGCGACAGTGCGGCAAAATTGGCCGACAGCAGTCGCCGGCGTCGGGCCAAAAACGCCAGCGCGTCCGGCTCACTTGATGATAGTGCCGCGGTCGATTTGCTCGATAGCGATACTGGCTTATCCAGCATCCCTGGGCTAACAGCAATCGCCGACTCGACTCGGCAACAAGATCGCAAACTGCCAAGCACACGACGAATCCCCACATCGAACCGGGCCACAGGTTGGATCGGTGGTGGCGTAGTTGGCGTGCTGACTGGCGTGGCGATTTGCGCAGGCGCGTGGATGACCGGCGCGATCCCATCACGAGAACCGGCGAAACAGACACCGACTGTGACACTGCCACCAGCTCAAATCGCGGCGGTGCCCGCTGACTTGACGACCGCGCTGGCCCTGCTTGATTCGGGAAACCTGGATAGCGCGGTCGAACAACTCGACAAGTTGGACAAGACCGATCAGCAAGCGCGATCCGCATTGGGGCAAGCGCGAGTTCTGAAGTACTTGCGCGATTGCAAACTGACCAACGCGCAGCCGTCGGCAACCGCCGAGGAATTGAAAGCCGCTCAGGCCGACTTAAAGAGCGTTGACTCGGCCATTTCCTCGTTGTGGCTCGGGCTGATTGAAGAGTCGTTTGGCAAAACCGATGCCGCTCGCACGATCTATCAGGACGCGCGTGGCAAATACGCCACCGATGCCAAATTGTTCCAGGCCGCGTTGGATCGACTCGACGCCAAACCGTCCGGGCCGGCTACCCCGCGGGTGACTTTGAATAGTTTTGGCGCTTCGCTTTTTACTCTCCTAATTCAAACGGAGCCACAGAAACCGGTCGAACCCGGCTTTGATTTCTGGAAAGCCGTTCGGTTGGCCAAAAACCATCAGTATTCGGAAGCACAAACGGCTCTGCAGGCCGCTCGTGAAGCTCATGACAAACGTCGCTTTGCGGTGGCCGGCAAGCGACTCAATCCAACCAGCGATCCGCTGGAAGAGACCTTCCTGCGCTGTTGCGATGAATTGCGCGATTACTGGACCATGCGCAACCAACTGCACACGGGCGACTATGACTTAACCAAACAAACGGGGGCATCAGCCGCATTGACGCAAGCGCTCAACGATCGCCGCAACAAGGTCGAAGAAGCCAGTTCGCTCACGAAACGGTTTGCCGCGATCAAGGACGCGCTGAGCCAGACCGGTTACGATCTCAATGATCTACCGGCGGCCGTGAACAAGCTGGTGAAAGCCAAGGAAACTGTCGACGCCGCGGTGAAGACGGCGCAGACCGATAAGGCCACGGCAGAATCGCGGCAGCAAGCAGCGGTCGCTCAAGTGGGCCAGGCCGAAGCGGCGAAGAAGCTCGTCGAAGATGAGTTGCAGAAGACCCGCGACCAGTTGGCGGCGATGAAGCCATCCACGCCGGGCGATACCGATGTCGCCAAGTTGCGTGAAGATCGACAGAAACTCGAAACAAAAGCGAAAGATCTGGAAGACCAGCTGGCCGTGTCAAAACTGTCAGCCGAGAAGGCACAAACTACGGCACGCGACTTGATGAGCTTCGTGACTTCGGTGAAACAGAAGGTGCAAGCCTCGCCGGAAGCGCGACCGTCCGACGTGTTGAACAACCTGGATCAAGCCTTGGCCGCGAAGCCAGTTGCGCGGCCCGACTTGCCACCTGCCCCGCCCGGCACCGCATCGATTGATCCCCGCGCGGAAAGGGCCTTTGCTCGGGGCCTGACCAGTTATCGCGCCGGCGACACCGCAACGGCTGAGCGTGAGTTCTCGGCCGCGGCACAGTTGAACGCGTTGGACGCTCGCTACTGGTATTTCTTGGGATTGTGCAAAACTGCACAGGGTCGGGATGCCGAAGGCGACTTCCGTCAGGGCGTCGAGCGCGAACGCCGAAACCTGCCTAATGCGGGCACGGTCGACGCAAGCCTCGAGCGGTTGTCACCAGGCGCCCGACAGACAATCAATCGCGCTCGCGGAAAAATCTAGTTTACCAGCCGCCGACTTTGACAGGCTCGCCCGCTTCTTCGGGAGCGCCCAGCCATTCCGGGGTTAACAACCACGACAATGTGCCGCAACCTTTTTCAGGTACGCTTTCGAACTTGATTAACACGACACCGGCTTTGGCCAAATCAATTTGAGCCTTGCGACAACCGATCATTCTGCCAGCAAATGAGCTGAGATCAGGCTCGTGCCCAATCAGCGCCACAGAGTCATTGGCAGTACCGATGAGGAATCGCAACAGCTTGCGTGCTTTCCCACCCGGTGCCAGATGCCGGCAAAACTCCAAGTCGGCCAACGGGCCATGCATATTCTGCAACATCTCTTCAGCCGTTTGCCGGGCGCGAACAAGTGGGCTGGAAATAACTGCATTGAAGTGAACGCCACGGGCCACGAGAGCCTTGGCCAGCGCCATCGCTTGAGCCCGACCGTCCTCTGTCAAAGGCCGATCTTCGTCGGAATAGTTCGGGTCTTCTCGATCAACCGCCTCAGCGTGGCGAATGAGATACAGGTCCATGCGTAGGCCTCCGTGTTGTGCGTCATTGCTATTGGTAGTAAGGGTTCATTGTACCGAGAGCGAAAGCCGTTTGACTTCGCGCGTCACAAACCAATTAAACTCACTATTCTCGCTACAACCGGCAAAAGTTTCTTCACAAACCCACATTATTATACAGACGAATAGAAGTGTACATTTGATCCAAAGGGGGTCACCTCAGCGATGCGGTGCTCCTTTTCCTAAAATGGTGGTGTCAGGCAATCGTGCATGACATTCTTTTGCGGCGGCTAACTGGACACAATGAAACGTAACGACTTACGAAATGTGGCGATTATCGCCCACGTTGATCACGGCAAGACAACCCTGGTCGATCAGATTCTGAAGCAGTCCGGCATGTTCCGCGCGAGCGAACTGACGCAGGAGTGCATTCTCGATTCCAACGATCTCGAGCGGCAGCGCGGCATCACCATTCTCGCCAAGAATATCGCGTTCCGGCTCGGGGATGTGAAGGTGAACTTGATCGACACGCCGGGCCACGCCGACTTCGGCGGCGAAGTCGAGCGCGTCTTGATGATGGCTGATGGCTGTTTCCTGCTCGTTGACGCGGCCGAGGGGCCATTGCCGCAGACCCGTTTCGTATTGCGCAAGGCGTTCGCGGCAGGATTGAAGCCAATTGTCGTCATCAACAAGATTGATCGGCCTGATGCCCGCATTCCCGAAGTATTGTCAGCCGTTTACGATTTGTTCATTGACTGCGACGCCAACGAGTCGGCACTGGATTTTCCAGTGATCTATGCGTCGGGCCGATCCGGCGTCGCCACGATGGACCTAGCCGTGCCGGCGACAGACTTGCAGCCGCTTTACAAAGCGATTCTCGAGACCATTCCTCCGCCGGAGGGCGACCCGAGCGCGCCGCTGCAAATGCAAATGGTGTCGCTGGTCTACAGTGAGTTCGTCGGCCGAATCGCGGTGGGTCGAGTGGTAGCCGGGACCATTCGCAAAGGTCAAAAGGTCGCGATTATTAAACACGATGGCAGCCGGGTTGACGATACGGTAATCGCTTTGCAGGAGTTTGATCGCCTCGACCGTAAGGATGTTGACAGCATTGGCGCCGGCGACGTCTGCGCGGTCATCGGTCTGGATAGTGCCGAGATCGGCGACACGATTGCCGACCCCGAAAACCCCGTGGCATTGCCGCCGATTACGGTGGACGAGCCAACGCTGGACATGGTATTCCGTGTGAACGACTCGCCCTTCTGCGGACAGGACGGCACGCCGATCACCAGCCGGCAACTCAAGGATCGCTTGTACCGGGAAATGCAGTCCAACGTGGCTTTGCGGGTTCGACCTAGTGAAGGCCGCGGCGACGAGTTTGTTGTCAGCGGTCGCGGCCTGTTGCACTTGGGCATTTTGCTCGAGAACATGCGCCGCGAAGGCCTCGAACTCGCGGTCGGCAAACCCAAAGTCATCAACAAGATGGTCGACGGCGAGTTGCATGAACCGATTGAGTATCTGGTCATCGAAGCGCCATCCGACGGTGTCGGCCCGGTCATGCAACTCGTGCTGGCCCGGCGTGCCGAGTGCGTGAAGATGGACAACCGCGGCGACATGACCAATCTGGAGTTTACGATTCCCGCCCGTGGCCTGATCGGATTGCGT
Source organism: Gemmataceae bacterium (assembly GCA_031362705.1). GTDB lineage: Bacteria > Planctomycetota > Planctomycetia > Gemmatales > Gemmataceae > JAIBBI01. The sequence continues at coordinate 6,868 of JANLTA010000548.1, forward strand.
ACGCGGCTACTCAACGTGTCGCAAGGCCGGGCGATCATGCATCACAATTACCACGAGTACGCTCCATACAAGGGTGACATACCCGCGCGGATCAACGGCGTCTTGATCAGCACCGAGACGGCCAAAGCCACCGGCTACGCAATTGAGGCGTTGCAGGAGCGCGGCTGGCTCATGGTCTCGCCGATGGAATCGGTGTACGAAGGCCAGGTCGTCGGCGAACATTGCCGCGACAACGACTTGCCCGTGAATATTTGCCGGGAAAAGAAGCTGACCAATATGCGCAACGCCAACGCCGAGGCCAAGGTGGTCATCAAAGCGGCCCGAACGATGCCGTTGGAAATGGCGCTCGAATACATCGAAGACGACGAGTTGGTGGAAATCACACCGAAGGGCATTCGCCTGCGCAAGACCATGTTGAAGGAAGCCGACCGCAAGAAAGCGGGCCGAGGGGCAAAAGGTTGAGAATAACCGACCGACGACTTGTTGCCGTACACTGATTGAAACATCGGTTCACCAGTCGCACATACCACGTTCCGGATTCTCGTTACCGCCGTAGTAAATAGGTCAACCGTTGCAATTTCACAGGTTCTTCGCACAAATCAGCCTGTTCGACCTTCGACTTGGCCTTATATACTGTGCCTTCCTGCAATGATTGATGTGCAGGGCAGTGAAGGATTGGCGATTATGGGCGGCGACGCCATGAATCTGGAACAACTGGCGAACTACCTTCAGCGCGATTCGCGCGAGGTGGCCAAGCTGGTTGATCGTGGCACGTTGCCGGGCCGAAAGGTCGGCGGCTCCTGGCGGTTTTCTCGCCAAGAGGTTCGTCACTGGCTCGAAACGCAATTGCCGGGGTACGATGACGATCAACTTCGCCAAGTTGAACGGTATCATGCCGAGCCGGAAGAGCCGCTGCTGGCCAATCTCCTCCACGAAGCGTGCGTCGCTGTGCCGTTGAAGGCAACGACTCGATCATCGGTGTTGCGAGAACTGGTCACATTGGCCGAGCAGTCCTGGCAGGTGTACGACCCGCAAATGATTCTCGAAGCGATTCAAGCTCGGGAAGCGACCGGTTCCACAGCGATGGAAAATGGCGTCGCCATTCCGCACTTGCATCGACCAATTCCCGAAGCGCAGGGTGAATCGCTGATCGCATTTGGCCGCACAGCCAGTGCGTTGCCTTTCGGCGCTCCCGACGGCGGGCTGACGGATTTGTATTTCCTGGTGTTGTGCCAGGATGAGAGTTTGCATCTCAGAATACTCGCGCGATTGGCGCGTCTATTCCTTCGACCAGGATTTTTGACAAACCTTCGCGATGAGCCGACCGGCCATGGCGCGCGGCAGATGATTGTTAATGCCGAAGCTGAATTATTGCCGCCGGATGTTTCGGTAACACACTAATTGCCTAACCGCGCCTGGCGATGGAAATCACTTCGCGCAAATCATGGCCGGTGTACAGGCCACGCGGGCGAATGAGCCGGTTCTTGGCCATCTGTTCCATGATGTGAGCGGCCCACCCAGTGATTCGACTCATCACGAAGATCGGCGTATAAACAGGAATCTCCAGACCGAGTGCGTGATAGAGTCGCCCGGCGGGCCAATCCAGATTCGGGAACATGTTCTTTTCCCGGGCCATCACGTCTTCGATAATCTGCGCTGTCTTCTCAGCGTCTGATGTACCGGCAACCTTAGCCATCGACGCGGCAAAGCTCTTCAACACGCCGGCCCGCACGTCCCCAGCTTTGTACACGCGATGACCGAATCCCATGATGCGCTCTTTGCGGGCGAGCATGTCCATGAGCCATTTCTCAGCGTTGGCCGGGCCGCCGGCGGCCTTCACGACGTCCATGACCTTTTCGTTGGCACCACCGTGCAAACGGCCTTTAAGGCAACCGATGGCGCCGACCACACCGCTATGTAGATCGCTTTCGGTCGAGACGATCACCCGACCCGTAAACGTGCTGGCGTTGAACTCATGCTCGGCGTACAGAATTAGCGACACGTCAAACGCCTTGATCTCGGCCGGTGATGCTTCCTTGCCACGCAGCAGATAAAGGAAGTGCGCCGCCATCCCGAGGTCGGATCGCGGCGCGATCGGCGTCTGGCCTCGGGCGATGTGATACTGGTCGGCAATCGCCAAAGGAATTTGTGCATACAACCGCTCGGCCTTGCGCATGTTGGCGGCCGGCGAATTGTCTTCGACATCGGCGTCAAAATGTGCCAGCACGCTTACCGCCGTGCGCAACGCATCCATCGGCGTCACGTTCTTCGGCAATGCCGTGAACAGCGGCCGCAGGCAGTCGGGAATCTTGCGCGCCGCGGCGGCTCGGGATTGGAAATCGGCAAGTTGTTTGCTCGTCGGCAAATCGCCGTGCAGCATCAGGAAGGCAACTTCATCGAAGTTGCAGTGTTCGGATAATTCGGTAACGGAATAGCCACGATACCGCAGCCCGCCCTCAACCGTGGATACGGCCGACTCGCCGGCAATAATGCCTTCAAGTCCTGGAGAATAAGCGTCGGTCGGCAGTGCGGCTGCGGACATATGTGATCACTCCTCGGTGTATTCCGTTGTTATCCGGCTTCGCCGCACAGAGTCAATCACGATCCGAAGTAAGACCGATCGCGCTCCTCAAAACCAGAGTAATTCAACAGCTGATAAAGGTCCGCGCGGGTCAACATCTTGCTCAGGAAGTCACGTTGACTTCCTGACTTCGCCAATCCCGCGAACAAATCTTCGACGGCTTTCAGCGCTACGCGCAATGACGTTACTGGGAAAATAATCATGCGATAGCCGAGTTGGCCCAACTCATCGGCGCTGAGGATCGGGCTTTTGCCGAACTCGGTCATGTTGGCGAGAAGCAGGCCCGGCGAGTCTTTGGCGAACCGGCCAAACTCGTCGGCGTTCTCCAATGCTTCGGGAAAAATCATGTCGGCACCGGCGGCGCGGTAACGGTTGGCCCGGGCGACTGTGTCGGCGTAGCCTTCGACGCCGCGAGCATCAGTGCGAGCAATAATGATGAAGTCTTTGTCCTTTCGCGCGGCAACGGCGGCACGAATCTTGGCTTCCATCACTTCCGGTGAAACCAAACCTTTGCCTGACAGGTGGCCACATCGCTTCGGCAGTATCTGGTCTTCCAGATGTATTCCGGCCACGCCAGCGGCTTCGAATTGTTGCACCGTGCGCTCGACGCTTAGCGCTTCGCCGAAGCCAGTGTCGGCATCGCAGATCAATGGCAGTGATGTGGCATCGGTGATTGCTTTCGCTGCCGCGACAAACTCCGTCAGGGTAACGATGCCGATGTCGGGAAGTGCCATCGTCGCGGACAATGCCGCTCCCGACATATACACGCCCTTGAATCCCGCCCGCTCGGCCATGCGCGCCACCAACGGACAAAACGCGCCCGGGAGGACAACGTGGCCAGCCGCCATCGCCGCTCGCAAACGGGTACCGGCACTTTGCATATTCGACATTTGTGATTGCCTCGTCCATCAATGAGATAGTCTCATTCAACCGAAGCCCGACGCGCAAGCAAGGGTGAGGTATTGCTGCCTAACAGTAGAATGTTCGTGATGACTACGACAACCTATCGCACGAATCTACGCTGTGCCGGCTGCCTGGCCGCGATCCGACCTCACTTGGATGCGTTGCCGGGCCTGAAGCGTTGGTCAGTAAATGTGGATTTGCCCGATAAGCCACTCACCATCGAAGGCGAAGTACAAGGCGACGCGGTCCGTGCGGCGATGACACGCGCCGGGTACGAAGTCCTTGGCGAAGCGGAATCGGTCCCAGTGGAGCCGAAGCCAAGTTACTACCCTCTGGTCCTGATCGTTGCGTATCTTCTTGGAATCACACTCGCCATCGAAGCCACGGCGGATTCGTATAGCACGATGCGGGCCATGCGCCATTTCATGGCCGGCTTCTTTCTCGTGTTCTCGTTCTTTAAGCTTCTGGACCTGCCAGCTTTTGCGATGGCTTACACGCAATACGATGTCATCGCGCAGAAATGGCGCGGCTATGGCTATCTTTATCCCTTCATGGAATTGGCACTTGGCGTCGCCTACCTGATCAATTGGCAACCAATTGTCACCAACATCGCCACGGTCGTACTGATGATTGTCGGTACCATCGGCGTGATACAAACGATCTTGGCCAAGCGAAAAGTAAAATGTGCCTGCCTCGGCGCGGCGATCAACTTACCCGTGGCGACAGTGACACTCATCGAAGACGCGGGCATGGGATTAATGGCATTGGGGATGTTGATCTGGCGATAAGCGTCAAAGCGTCAGCTTGACGTGGCCGAAACCACGTCGAGCTGACGCTTCAACGCTCGTCGTCAATCACGCTCCGCCGACGTTGTGCCAAAAGTCCATGAACGGCATGGCGTCATCCGGCGGCGATTCGGTTGTTGCCAGGAAGCCATAGTCACGCACGTAAATCTGGAGGTTGGGCACCAAGTCGCAGAGCATTTGGAAGTACGCTCCCAGCGCGATTTCGCCGTTGAATTCGAGCCTGGCCGCCTCCCCTTCACCAATTCCTTTGGTCAGAATTGGCGCACCTGTTGTTTGGCGCACATCAGCTAACAAATCAGTAACAGGCACCGTTATACGTTTATCAGTAACCTTGAAAGGTGTGTTCAACATTTTCCGCAACCGATCCGCAGTTGCCTGCGGCGGATGACGCTTCGAGTGCATCTCGCCGACGCCTGCACCACCACCGCCCAGGCCACCGCCCGCATTTTCGGGGATGCCACGCCACCGACGGTCCATCATCTGCAATTCCAATGGCGCTTGAACGCGATAGAGATCCAAGACTAGCGGCGAACGTCCCGTTGCCATATTCAATTGCGATTCGATTTGGGCGACTTGAGCCTTCTGCGCGGCAAGGTCGCTTTCGACCTTGCTGATTTCCTGCCCGGAAACACTGCCCTGCGAGCGCGCTTTCAACAAAAGTTGGTATTGATTCTCCAACGATAACAGCGCTTGTTGTTTTTGATCGATGGTTTGCTTCAACTCCACGGTCTTCTGTGTCACCTGGAGCCGTGCTTGCCGCAAGAGTGCCTCCGCCTCCTTCATCCGCGCCTCGGCCACTTGCACATCGGGACTATTCTGCAGGGCTTTGGTGAGAATCTCCTCCAATGCCTTATTGATGTCCGCGGCAAGCTGTTTGGGATCCAGCGCTTTCTCAGCGGCGACTCTGGCTTTTTCCGCAGCCGCCTTGGCAGCGGCGGCGTTGTCTTCGGCTTGCTTAAGAGCCGCGCTGTCCGGCGTTTTTTGTGCCAACGCCACCATCGTCGTCGTCAAGGCAATTGCCAGCACGGCAATCCACATTCGTCGCATGGGTCTACTCCTTGTGTTGGGAAATCTTCAGGGACATCAGCATCCAGGTGTCTTCGACGTT
>JANLTA010000609.1:0-3151 GCA_031362705.1 Gemmataceae bacterium
TGCGGCGACGTGAGTTGATCGGCCTGCCCGGAGGTCGACGCGCACCACCGGTCGCGACGGTCGATGACTTATTCGGCGTGAAGTTCGTCGGTGAATCCGGTGAGTATGAAGCTGGTAGTTTGGCCGTGGCTGAGAAGAAAAATCTGCCGAAGGACGCCATCGCCATTGTGCAGCAGTTACTGCTGTGGCTACCAGGTGATGCTCGGTTGCTTTGGCTTCTCGGCGAGTTGTACAACGCCAACGGCGACATCGATTCGGCACTGATGGTCTTCAATGAGTGCCTGGACTCCCGACGCTTCGACACGGCCAAACTGCGGGAACATCGGCAGGCGGTGATGGCCGCCATTGCCGCCCGGCCCGCCCCGCCCATTGCCTGGCTGCCGGACCAAACTCGAGTCTGGGCGGTGGGAATTCTCGCGGTTCTCGTGCTTTTTGTGCTACTGGGCCTGCAATATCGGCAGGTGGTTCGCCGCCGGTCGCGCTGAAAATCCGGCACGTTGGTCATTTTCGACCCATAATTAACTTGTCCGCCGGCTCCGTGTCCCTCATTGATTGGCTCCCGTGATCGCTAGCTTGCGCAACAACTCGATGTCGCTCATCAACAAAGTGCAGATCGGCTTTGCGCTGACGTTGATTGTCCTCGTGTTCATTGGCTACACGTCGTACCGCACCGTTCTGGCCCTGGTGTTTCTGACCCGCGTCGATGGTGCCGCCGCCGATGCGCAACTTTGCATTCAACAATGCCGTGCCGCCGTGGCCGAGGGCGACCCGGCAGCACACGCGAATGGCGAACTCGACCGCATTCGCGGTGCGGCCAAGTCCGCCCGCGAAGCCGCCACGCGAATGCCACTGTTTGCCGAAGAGTCAACGGGTCAACAACAGCGTTGCCAGGATTTGGCACTACGGCTCGATGACTATTTCGCATCCGTTGCGGCCGGCTCGATTGTCAAAGCGAACGAACATGCCACCGAAGCGCACAAGATCATGGACGCGGCCGAGGAGATTGAGCGTGGCCGTCGTAAGGGCGTGGAGGCGGCCGTGCATTATCAGTTCACCAAGATGCGCTACATTCTGTTGGGCGGCAGCGCCTTGGCATTCGCGGCCGTCGGCATCGCCATGTTTACCATTCGCCAGGATGATGCCGCCCGGGTTCTGGCCGAAGAACGATTGGCGCTGGCACTCGAAGGCACGCGCGACGGCATGTGGGATTGGGACGTGGCTGGCGGCACGCTGTTTGTCAGTCCGAGTTGGCGGGCGATGTTTCAGCGGCCCGCCCACGAGATCATTGATTTGCGCAGCTGGGAAGCCATGGTGCATCCCGAAGACTTACCGAGCCTCAAGTCCGCCACCCGCGCCCATTTTGACGGCAACACGTCGCACTTTGAAAACGAGTTCCGTGTTCAAGTCGGCGACAAGCAGATGTGGGTCCTAGGTCGTGGCCGCGTCGTGGCTCGCGACGCCGAGGGCCGGCCGCTGCGCATGGTCGGCATCAATACCGACATTACCGAACGCAAGCACATCGAAGGCGAGCTGCAACAAGCCAAAGACGCGGCCCAGGAGGCCAGCCGGGCCAAGAGCGACTTCTTAGCGGTGATGAGCCACGAAATCCGCACGCCGATGAACGGCGTGCTCGGCATGACGCAGCTCGCGCTCGACACGCCGCTCACCGATGAACAGCGCGACTACCTGCGCACCGCCCTGCATTCCGGCGAGGCCATGATGGCACTCATCAACGATGTCTTGGACTTTTCCAAGGTCGAAGCCGGCAAGATGGAGCTGGAAGCCATCGAGTTCAACCTGCGAAACCTCATCGGCGAAACGATGAAGACGCTGGCACTGCGCGTGCAACAAAAAGGCCTGGAATTGGCCCACGTTGTGGAGGCCGACGTACCTGCCTTCGTTACGGGCGATCCGGGTCGCATTCGCCAGGTCATTGTCAATCTAGTTGGCAACGCCGCCAAATTCACCGAGCGCGGCGAAATCGTCATGCGCGTGCAGGCCGAACGTATCGGCGACCATGAAGTGTCATTGTTGCTAAGCGTGCGCGATACCGGCATAGGCATCGCGTCGGACAAACTCGACACCATTTTCTCCGCGTTCGAGCAGGCGGATGCCAGCACGTCGCGCAAGTATGGCGGCACCGGCCTTGGTCTTGCCGTGTGCAAGCGGCTCGTCGGCCTCATGAATGGCCGTATCTGGGTCGAAAGCACGTTGGGTTTAGGCAGCAGCTTCTTCTTCACGGCACAACTGGGCATGGGAGCGCAACCGGGCCGTTCGCGTGCTGCCGAGCGGCTCACGCACTTGGCCGGCTTGCGTGCTCTTGTCGTTGATGACAATGCCACAAGCGGTCGCATCCTCACCAACTTCCTGCGCGAATGGGGCTTGGAGCCGACTCGCGTCGAGACCGCCGAGAAGGCGCTGACAGGTTTGCAAATCGCGCGGACCATTAGCCGCGCGTATGATCTGGTATTTCTTGATGCCAGCATGCCCGATCAAAACGTTGATTCATGGTTGGCCACGCTGACAGCACAATTTGGCGACGAACGCCCGACTGTGATCCTGCTCATGCCGCTTGGCCTCGCCAAGCAAAAAGACCGCTGGCGCGGCCTCGGCGTACAGGGCGGGTTGATCAAGCCGGTGCTGCAATCCGATCTATTTAAGGTGCTCGAAGAATTGAAACCCGTGCGTGTGGCTCGCCCGGCGACATCGCCGACGAATAATGACGCGGAAAGCAATGCGGTACTGACAGTGCTTATCGCCGAGGACAATCCGATCAATCAAAAGCTGGCCGCCAAGCTCGTCGAGAAGATGGGACACGCGGTGACGCTGGCCAACGACGGCCGTGAAGCGTTTGAGACCTGGTCGCGGACACATTTCGACGCTGTGCTGATGGACGTGCAAATGCCGGAAGTCGATGGCTTCGAAGCCACACGGCGCATCCGCGCTGCGGAGGTGGCAACGGGTCGCCGCACGCCAATCATCGCGCTCACTGCACACACATTGCCCGGCGACCGCGAACGGTGCATTGAAGCCGGCATGGATGGCTTCGTCACCAAACCCGTCCGCGCCGACGAACTCACCACCGCCATCCGCGACGCCGTGGCGACAAAATTGTAAAGAGGTTGTCCGTCTTCTTTGTGTTTCCTTTGTG
>JANLTA010000653.1:0-26760 GCA_031362705.1 Gemmataceae bacterium
GGTCTTTGCCGACATCCAAGGCACTGTTGTCCGGCGGCGACGCCACGTTGGTCCGCTGTGTGTAACCCGCAAAATAAGCAACCCGATCGGCTTCGCTGCCACCTGCGGTCGAAGCAACGCCAATGCGCGAGTAGCGGTAACCATAGTTCGTGGATGGGCCGGCGAACCAGGTGCTGTGATTAAGCGAAGGATCGAACAGATTGATATTGGGATCGATGGTCAGCGCGTAATATTCATGGACGCGAGTGTGCGGCATGGAGCCGTTTTCGTTGAAGCCGACCAGGCTCGATAGATTCACATTGACTGCGGTGAAGTTCATCGCACCATCGAGAGCACGGCCATGCGGCATCGGCGAAAACAAAGTGCTCGAGCCGGACGTGTTGTAATAATTGTCCGCGTAGGTCACGTTGGACCACACATGAACGTCGGGCTGCTTGACGTTGATCTCGTAAGTCGGCGTTAGTGATCCGGTAAACACTTCGTAAAAATCGTGCGGGTCCAGAGTGGTCATCTGATCGACTGTGACACCATCGAGGTATCCGAGTCGCTGGATGACTTCGCTGTTCACCACGGTCCCGTAACTGTGCGCGATGAAGTGCATTGGTGTATTGAGATCAGCCAGGCCATAACGGCGCAATGCACCGTACAGCCCTTCAGCGGCGGATTCGGCCCAGCCCGGCGTCGTCCGGGCGGATGCGGATTCCCAACTGGTATAAACAATGTGCTCGCTTGTGCTCGTTGCCGCGTTGAAGTTGGCCGGCACTTCGGCACCGCCATCGTAGCGCAATTCGCCTAATGCGAAGTCGTACATCAGGAACACATCGGCCCCGGGACTGCGCGCGGCAATGGCATTGCCCATCGCCCGCACCCAGGAGTCGGAGCCAAATTGCGAGGTCAAACTGAGACCGTGCGTGATGACCGTCGTACCCGCCGGCACAATGCGGTCGTCGAGCCGATTCAGCCAAAGACGAGAAAGTCGGCGCATGCAACGTTCATGGAGTTGATTTCGAAACGGCATGGTCATGCTCTGGAGTCTTCGATGTCACGCGACAATCGCATCCTACCCTTCTTTGTCGAATGCGGCAATCATCATCTCAGACTTCGGGGCCTTTGCGGATGGGCCGCCCGAAATCCTCATCATGGTCCCCATCGGCGACTGATCGCCGTACAGCTGAATCCGCCGTCGGTTTGTTCACTAAACTGATACGTGAATGAACGACGTTACTCGGATTCTGGAGGCGATCAGCGCGGGCGATGCGCGCGCGGCTTCGCAATTACTGCCACTTGTGTACGACGAGCTTCGCAAGCTCGCGGCGTCAAAACTTGCGCACGAGCAGCCGGGGCAGACGCTGGATGCCACCGCACTGGTGCATGAGGCCTATCTGCGATTGGGCGGCGGGGAGAAAACGTCTGCCGCGTGGGACAATCGCGGCCACTTCTTCGCGGCGGCGGCCGAGGCGATGCGCCGCATTCTGATCGAGCGTGCCCGGCAAAAGAAGTGTGAACGCCACGGCGGACAACGGCAGCGGCTTCCGCTCCTCGACATTCCGAAGACTGATGACGCGGTCGATGAACTGCTCGACCTGGATGCCGCGCTCACACGACTGGCGGATGACGATGCGTCTTCCGCGGAAGTAGCCAAGTTGCGAATCTTTGCGGGGCTATCTGTCGAAGAGGCGGCCGAAGCCCTGGGAATATCGCGGGCCACGGCATATCGGCATTGGACCTACGCCCGGGCATGGTTGCGAGATGCTCTGATCGATGCCGGCCAATAGCGCGAGACATTTTCCCTGCCCCGTTCGCATTGAATGCTGAGGCAGGTCGATTCGATTTGTATTTGTCGGAGGATCAACGTGGCCAGCGATGCCGTAAACATCAAAGAACTATTTTTGGCACTCGCCGACTTGCCGTCGAATGAGCGTGCCGATCGCCTGGCCGAAGTTGAACCGGCCACTCGCCTGCGTGTTGAAGCACTTCTTCGCTCCCACGATGAAGCCGGCAGCGAAAGCCCTGCGCCGGATGGCCCGCGCACGGATGCCTACATGGCAAAGGTGCAGGACGCGAGCTACAGCGAGCAAGCCGGTCAGCATGTCGGGCCGTACAAGTTGTTGGAGAAACTCGGCGAAGGCGGCATGGGCACCGTCTGGGCCGCGGAGCAACTTGAACCCATCAAACGGCGCGTGGCCCTCAAATTGATCAAAGCGGGCATGGATTCGACGAAGGTACTGCGCCGGTTCGAGGCAGAACGTCAGGCGCTAGCGATGATGGACCACGCGAACATCGCCAAAGTGCTGGATGCGGGCCAAATCCCACCCGTTGCACCGGGTGGGCTTGCTGGCCGACCGTTCTTCGTCATGGAATTGATTCACGGCATCAACATCACCAAGTATTGCGATCAGGAACATTTGACGCCGCAGGAACGGCTCGAGTTGTTCGTACCGATATGCCAGGCGGTTCAACATGCACATCAGAAGGGCATTATCCATCGCGACCTGAAACCGTCGAACGTGCTGGTCGGCCTTTATGACGGTCGGCCAGTGCCCAAGGTGATCGACTTCGGCGTGGCCAAGGCGACGCAGCAGGCACTTACTGAAGGCACGATTCACACCGAGGTCGGCCAAATCGTCGGCACGCTTGAATACATGTCGCCGGAGCAGGCTGAGCTGAACAACCTGGATATTGACACGCGATCCGACATTTATTCGCTGGGCGTTATCCTCTACGAATTGCTGGCGGGCACGCCACCCTTCACTCGCAAGCAATTGCAATCGGGGGCCTTCTCGGAAATGCTCCGCGTCATCCGCGAAGTCGAACCGCAGAAACCCAGCACGCGTTTGTCATCGTCGGACGAATTGCCGAGCATCGCGGCCAACCGGCACTTAGACCCGAAGCGTTTGACGAAGACCATCAGCGGCGATCTTGATTGGATCGTCATGAAGTGCCTGGAGAAGGAGCGCGGCCGGCGTTACGAGACGGCGAACGCTCTGGCTAGTGATATTCAGAGACACCTTGCAGACGAACCGGTGCTGGCCGGGCCGCCGAGCGCGACTTACCGATTGCGGAAGTTCGTTCGGCGCAATCGCGGAGCGGTGATCGCGGCTGGGTTGGTAGCTGCATCATTGGTGGCCGGCATGGCGGGCACCGCATGGCAGGCGCACAGCGCTCGCCTGGCTCGCATTGACGCAGAAAAACAGACGCAACAGGCCCGGGATGAAAAGCAAATCGCCTTCGAAGAGCGCAAGAAAGCAGAACAGGAAAATGCCATCGCCCAAGCCATCAGCGACTTCCTTCGGAAGGACCTTCTGGAGCAGGCGGACATCGGCAATCAGCCCGGCGAGGGTGGCCGAAACAAGGACATCACCGTTCGCGAATTGGTCGCGCGGGCAGCCAAGAAACTAGATGGTAGATTTGTCGGCCAAGAGTTGACCGAAGCGGCCATTCGACTGACGATCAGCAATGTCTACCGCGAATGGAATCAACTCGACGAAGCCCAATTGCAGTTGGAACGGGCGCTCAAGTTGCGCCAGGATAAACTCGGTCGTGCGCATCAGGAGACATTGATTTGTTTGAACAACTTGGCGTCCATCTATCATCGCCGGTCGTGGTACGACAAGGCCGAGCCGCTTTATCGCGAAGTGCTGGCAGCGCGAACGGCTAACCTCGGTCCCGACCATGTGCAGACGCTGAACTGCACAAACAACCTGGCGATATTGTTGCACGATTTGGGGCGATACGATGAAGCCGAGGTTATGTATCGGCGGGTTCTGGAACGTCGCCAGGCGACGCTCGGGCCGGAGAACGCACAAACAATTAACAGTTTCAACAACCTGGCGTTTCACTTGAACTACAAGGGCCGCGCCGCCGACGCATTGCCTTTGATGGAACAAGCCCTGAAAAGCTACCGTAAAATTCACGGATCGGATCACCCGATTACGCTGAGTACCATCAACAACCTGGCCCTCGTCTATCACGACTTGGATCGACTTGAAGAAGCCGTTGCATTGCACAAGGAAGCCTTAGAAACTCGTCGGGCCAAGCTCGGGCCAACCGATGCGCGGACATGTGACAGCATGGTCAATCTGGGTCTCGTCTACAATGACATTGAGCGATTCAACGAGGCCGAACAGTTGATTCGTGAAGCAATTGCCACGCGGGAAAAGGCCGGTGGCCCGGATCACCCGGCAACACTCAGTTCACGGCATTGTCTGGCACTGATTCGCGCCACTCGCGGCGAGCGCGATGATGCTGTTGCCATCTACCAGGAGGTATTGGCCGGTCGTCGCGCAAGACTACCGCCGGACCATTTTGACACGTTGAAGACATCGCTGCAGCTGGGGGTCGTATATGTTGAGTTGGGTCGATTCGCCGATGCGGAACCGCTCTTGCGAAATGTTCTCGCAGCCCATCGTGCAAAAAAACGAAACGAATCCGACTTGTTGGCCACTTTGGAAGTGTTAGCGCGGTGCATTCAATCTCAGGATCGTGCCGCGGAAGCCGAGCCGATGATCCGGGAAGTCCTGGCGGCTGATGAGGCCAAATCACCACAGGCTTGGTACACGGCCCATTCCCAAATGCTCCTTGGCGAATGCCTCTTACGGCAAAAACATCTCGACGATGCCGCCACTTGGTTGTCACGCGGTCTATCGACATGGAAACAAGCTGATCTCAGTAAGAAAGTGCGTCCTCGCCTCCATAAAATGCGTGATCTTGTTCAACGGGTCGTTACTCTTTACGAGGCCACCGCCAAGCCGGACGAAGCCGCCAAGTGGCAAAAAGAACTGGAGGAACTAAAAGCCGTGGACACTAAGCCGTAAACGGCAATTTCAGTTGAGACAATTCCGCCTCCGTTCTCGCATGGATGTTGAGACATCCCGACGGAGGATCGGCCATGAGCGAGAATCAGTTTCCCCAAAGTCCGCTGACGGGCGACTATGTTTCACAATTGCCGGTTCCTCCAGGCCTGCCTCTCAATTCGCGTATCGACCATTACAAGTTGTTGGAACAGATTGGCGAAGGCGGTTTTGGCGTTGTTTACGTTGCCGAACAGACGGAGCCGGTGCGCCGTAAGGTCGCGCTCAAAGTCATTAAGCCGGGCATGGACAGCCGGGAGGTCATCCTCCGATTTGAAGCTGAGCGGCATGCTCTTGCGCTCATGGATCATCCGAACATCGCTAAGGTGTTCGATGCGGGCACTACGCCAACTGGCCGGCCGTATTTCGTGATGGAGTTGGTCAAAGGCGTCGCCATCACGCAGTTCTGCGACCAAAATCGATTGCCGCCTCGCGAACGGCTGGAGTTGTTCATCAGCGTGTGTCAGGCCATTCAACATGCCCATCAGAAAGGCATCATCCATCGCGATATCAAGCCATCAAACATTATGGTGGCGCTGCAAGATGGCAAGCCGGTGGCCAAGGTGATCGACTTTGGCGTGGCCAAGGCGCTGCATCAGAAGTTGACCGAGCAATCGATCTACACCAGCGTCGCCCAGATGATCGGCACGCCGCTTTACATGAGTCCGGAACAGGCCGAAATGACGAGTCTCGATATCGACACCCGCAGCGACATCTATTCGCTGGGCGTGTTGCTCTATGAACTGCTGACCGGCGTCACGCCGTTTGATCGGCAGCGGTTCGCCAAGGCGGCGTTCGACGAAATTCGCCGTGTGATTCGCGAGGAAGAGCCGCCCAAACCAAGCACGCGACTGAGCAGTTCCGAAAGTATCGCATCGGTGTCAGCGCAACGGCGCTCGGAGCCAGCCAAGCTGTCAAAACTCGTTCGTGGCGATCTCGACTGGATCACGATGAAGTGCCTGGAAAAAGACCGTGGCCGACGCTACGAGACGGCCAACGGGTTGGCGATGGATATCCAGCGCTACCTGGCAGATGAACCGGTGAACGCGGGACCGCCATCACGGCTGTATCGGATGCAGAAGTTCGTTCGGCGCAATCGCGGTGCGGTGATCGCTGCCGGATTGTTGCTGCTGGCGCTGGTGGGCGGGGTCATTGGGACAACCATTGGATTGGTGCGCGCCAGACACGAAAGTGATCAAAAGGAGATTGCTCGGCTGCATGCCGACGAGCAACGGCAGACCGCCGAAGCGATCAGCAAGTTTCTTGAAAACGACTTGTTGGAACTGGCTGACGCCCACAAGCAAGCCGGCGCCAACATGCTGGCGGACCCGGACATGAAGGTCAAGACGCTGGTGATTCGGGCCGCGAAGCAAATGGAAGGGCGATTCGTGGATCGACCATCGGTGGAAGCGTCGTTGCGAACGACCATCGGCAACGCGCTTCGCGCCGTGGGTGAATCCGCCGAAGCGATCCCGCATCTCGAACGGGCGGTGAATCTGCGAAAGCAGCTTCATGGAGCGGGCACGATTGAAACGCTTGACACCATCGCTTTTCTCGCGCGTGCCCAGATGGATGCCGGCAAACTGGATGAGGCGCTGCCGAACTGTGAGAAGGTTCGCGACGAATGTCAATTATTGTTTGGCGAAACCAATGATTCCACTTTGGCAGCCATGAACGATCTGGCACATCTGTATCAGGTCCGTGGGAATCCGAATCGTGCCCTGCCGATGTTCCAACGTGTCTTGGAACTGCGAAAACAGCAATTGGGGACTGACCATGACGACACGCTGCTGAGCATGAACAACTTGGGGTTCTGTTACTTTGGCTTGTCCCAGTACGATAAATCGTTGGAGGTTCACCAGCAGACGCATCAGCTTCGTTTGAAGAAACACGGCGAAGATCATCCGGACACGATCGCGAGTCTGAACAACTTTTCCACGGCGATGCTGGCGCTTGGTCAAATTCAACCGGCAATGCCTCATTTGCAAAAGGCTCTGGACCTTCATCGCAAGCGGGTCGGCCCAAGCCATCCTGACACCTGGCAGTGCATGGACAACTTGTCATGGGCGCATCAGGCGCTTGGTCAAAATGGGGAGGCCATTGCGCTCGGCGAGGAAGCGTTGAAGCGGCGACTGGAAAAACTCGAACCAAACCACCCGGACACGCTGCAGAGTTACAACAACCTGGGAGCGGTCTATTTTGGCATTGGCGATTTCGCGCGTTGTCTTGCGATGCATGAAAAGGCATACGAGGGTCGTCGTGTCAAACTGAGTCCAGAGCATCAGTTCACGTTGATTAGCATGGAAAACGTGGCGACATCGCATTTGGCGTTGGGTTCGTCCGACAAGGCAATTCCTTTGTTGGAGAAACTCGAGGAGATTAACAATCGATTGCATCCGGGCGTTGACAACCGCGAAACGTTACACGGCCTGAGCAGTCTCGGAAGCGCGTATCTGGATTCCGGTCAAATCAACCGGGCGTTGCCGCTGTTGGAGCGAACGGTGGAAAAGTACAAGACGGCGTTGCCACCCAATCACCCGGAATCGCTCCAGGCCATGTACACACTTGCTCGCGCATATCAGGCGGCCGGAAAAAACGAACAGTCAATTTCGTTGTACGCGGAAACGCTGGCCGCGCGCCGGAAAGCGCTGCCACCATATCATTCGCAAACGATGTTGAACGCGTGCGCTCTTGCGGCCAACTACATTTCCCTCGAACGCTTTGGCGAGGCCGAGAAGATCCTGCGCGAAGAGATGCCACCCGCGAACAGCAAGCAGGCCAAAGCATGGAACGGTCATCAGATGCGCGCGATCTTGGGAATCGCGCTGTTAAAACAGAACAATCTTGCCGAAGCTGAGCCGATGTTGCTCGACGGTTATCGTGGAATGAAAGACACACCTGCGACCATTCCAATCCCGATTCGCAACAAACGCCTGGCGGAATGTCTGACATGCCTGTGCCAAATCTACGAGTCCACCAACCAACCCGAAGCAGCCCGCAAGTGGAAAAAGGAGTTGGAAGGGCTTCAAGCGGCTGCCGCTAAGCCGTAAACGGCTCGATTTTCCGTGAGACACTTTCGCCGCGAATCTCGCATTGCCCATTGTCGTTAGCCGAAATTACTGGGTCGCAGGTCCAATGGCACGTTGCCATTCCTCCCGCGCCCGGGTCTCAATGGGAGATTCATCATGTTGCGAAACTTGAAAAACCTCTGGCGTCCGGCCGGTCCTGCCAAGCCGAATCGCTTCCAGCCGCGCCTATTGCGCTTCGAAGACCGCACTGTGCCGACCACGTTCACTGTCGTCAGCATTGCCGACAGCGGTGTCGGCTCACTTCGCGCCGCTGTCACGGCGGCTGCGGATGGCGACACCATCGTGTTTGCCAAGTCGGTGCAGAACAAGTCCATCGTGCTATCAAGCGGCGAACTCAATTTCACACAAGACGTCAGCATCACCGGGCCAGGAGCGAGTAAGCTCACCATCAGCGGTGGCAACACGCAACGCATATTCGCCGTCGCGGACGGGGCCACAGTGACCGTTAGCGGCTTACGGCTCATCAATGGCCGCGCTGACGCCGGCGGGGCCATTGTCAACGATGGTGAATTATCGCTCAATCAAGTCACGCTCTTGAACAATAACTCCGTCGGCGGCTTCGGTGGTGGGGCTATCCACAATGAGGAAGGCGCTTCGGTCACGATTACCAATTCAACCCTCAACAACAACACCGCGACGGCTGGCTTTGAATCCAGCGTCTTTGGCGGCGGTTTGCTCAATGAGGGCACGGCAAAACTCGTTGCCTGCACACTGACTGGCAACGCGGCTCTCGGCGGCAATTTGCCCACCTATGGCTATAGCGGCGGCGGCGCGGTTTGCAACTACGCCGGCGATCTCACCGTAATTTCCTGCAACTTTGCAGGCAATAAGGCTATCGCCGCCGCTGGCGAGAACCTGGGTGCAGGCGGCGCGATCTTCAGCAATGGCGGCCCAGCCTACGACATGCCGTCAACCGTGGTCATTTCTCATAGCGCGATGCATGGGAACTTGGCTTCCGGCGGCAATAAGACCACCAACAACGGCGGCGGCATCAGCAACATCGGGTTCATGACGACCATGACCATTCAAAACAGCACGATCACTGGTAATCGATGCATCGGTGGCGACAACGGCGATGGTTATGCCACGCTCAGCCAGGGTATCGGCGGCGGTATCGCCAACGGCATCGGTTCGACATTGAACCTCTCCAATTCCCGGGTCAGCGGCAACGAAGCCGTTGGGGGAAACAATGCCACCATCACCGCGGCCAATCCGCAAACCGGCGGCGGCCTCGGCGGCGGCATCTCCAACCTCATCTACGGCATCCTGAACTTGAGCAACTGCGTGATTTCCAACAACGCCAGCCGCGGCGGCTCCACCTCCAGCGGCCCGGGCGCGAATGCCATCGGTGGCGGCATCAATAACTTTGCCTTCTCAACCATGACCATGACCAAGTGCGTCGTGGCGTACAATGTCGTCGCTGCCGGTGCCGGCGGGCCGGGCGCGGGTGCTGCTCCCACCGGGCTAGGCTCGGGTGGCGGCATCGACATTCAGTTCCTTTCCCATGCCACGATCGACCAAAGCTCCATTCTCTTCAATACGGCCTTTGGTGGTGCGGGCGGCTCCGGCAACGACGGCGGTGATGGCACCGGCGGTGCAATTGCAGTCGGCAACAATGCCAAAATGAACGCGGCTTTCGATGAAGACTCGTCTCTGACGCTCTCAAACTCGATTGTCGCCGGCAATCGAGCATTCGGTGGCATAGGCGGTGCTGGCGGTGATGGCGGCGATGGGCTCGGCGGCGGCCTTTACGTGTTCTCTCGACCCGACACGTCCGCATCCATCGAACTGGTCAACAGCCGCGTGTTTCTGAACGCCGCTTTCGGCGGACACTTCGGCCCCGGCGGCGCGTTCGGCCGCGGCGTCGGCGGCGGCATCTACAACGACGGCGGCGATTTGGATGTGGATGCTCAATCCGACGTGCGCTTCAACGTGGCAACTACGAGTCACAACAATATCTTCGAGAGTCCGTGACCAAGCAATCCGTTGAAGTTCCCCTCGCTGTTTGACAGCGAGGGGACCATAATTATCAATCTGTTTGAGCGGCAGGCCGAATAAGCGCTAGCTTGGCAACAAGCTCCTTCAGCGCGACAGGTTTGGTTAAGAAATGATCGAAGCGGACGGCATCCGGGTGTTGCTCCGGCATGGCGGAGCCATCAGCCGTGATGACGATAATCACCGGTTGACGCAGGTGAATGGACTGCCGTATGCGGGTGGCGACATCGTAGCCGTTCATTCCCGGCATAGCCAGATCGAGCAGGACCACGTCGGCAGGTTCATCGACTAATTGCCGAATGGCTTCAGGACCGCTTGTTGCAATTCGGGCGCGGTGGCCATGCATTTTCAGCACGTCGGCCATGCTCGACGCAGTGTCCGGATAGTCGTCGACAACAAGGATGGAAAGACCGGGAGTATCCATTCGACAGTGAACTTATGATCTAACGCATACGATCGGCAAGATGACAGTGACTATTCATTGGGTTCAGGCGGAGCAGCCGTCCCTTCCGTCTTTGCCTTGTCGGATTTGGGAGCAGGTTGCTCGGTCGTAGCTTTGTCTTCTTCATCAACGTCCGGCTTCTCTCGCTCGGAAGCTGCATTACCCTGCTCGTGTTTGCTTTTCTGTGTCGGCATGGGTTCACCGATTGCTATTTGTGCACCTGAAACTGATACAGGGAGTCATGCTTTTTCTTCTTGACCGGCACCGGGCTATCCTTGCCTTGGTCAAGTTGCACGTCTGCCTTACTTTTCTTTTTGCGCTTTCCGTCGACAACGGGGAGCGTTGCATCATCGTTGGGAATGATCCCCAGCAGATTATCCGGGACTTCCGTGGTTTCGGGGGGTAAGTCGGTCATCGTAGTAATCCAGACTTTCAAATGGACGAGGCGAGAGCGAATTCGTTCTGAAGTTCATCCTTCACAGCGGCTGCACATCGTCGATTCCTTCATCGCCCGCTGTTTCATCCGCTTCATCTTCGTCTTCCTCTTCGTCATCGTCATCTTCGGTTTCGTCTTCCAGTTCATCAGGCTCGGGGGCCGTGAATTCGCCGTCGTCCAACTCATCAAGGCGCAACACTTCCAGCTTGGCTGACTGAGCTTTAGGATCGAAGAGCTTCATCTTGCACCGTGAAGTTGGATAGCGGGCGACGGGAATGAGTTCGCAAATGGTGTGCCGTCACGTCGGACAAGGTGTGAACCCATGCCGCGCTTGAATAAACTGCGAACACCTGTGCATTTCATTGCGTCGGCAACGGAACGCGCATTCCCATTACGTTGCACTCGTTATGTTGAAACGCGCCAAAACGTTTGCGATGGCCGTCACATGCCAAACTGGAACTTCGGCACAACGTGTGCAAGTAATTCACAGAACTCGAATTCGCATCGGGGCGAAATGGAGCTTTCGGCATACCTCACTGGACCTGAAGAATGGACAAAAACAACAGCAACACATCGGAGACAATCGTCGGTGTCTTCACGAATCGCAACGATGCCCAACAGGCCGTCGACGATCTTTACCAATCCGGCTTCACGAAGAACAACGTTGGCCTGGTCGCTAAAAAGGGCGGCGATGGAACGACGGGTGACGGTGACGAAGCGACGACAGGCGCGGTCGCAGGTGCGACGGTCGGTGCCCTCGGCGGCGCAGCCGTGGGCGCCGGCATTCTGGCGGGGATCATCCCTGTCATCGGCCCTGTGTTGGCCATCGGCACTCTCGGCACGATTTTAATCAACGCGGCCGGCGGAGCAGCCGCTCTGGGCATTGCCGGCGCGCTCACAGGTTGGGGTGTCAGCGATGACGATGCCAAGTACTACGAGTCGGAAGTCAACAGCGGCAAATACCTGGTGACCGTCGAAACCAATACCCGCTTTTCAGACGCTCAGGCCATCTTGCAGCGTCACGGCGGCAAAGCCCGCCGTGAGTGGCAAAACCAGGCAATGGGCATCTGACAATCACGTGTCAAAAAGTGCCAACCGCCGCCGAAGCCCGCCGACGAAAAAATCGCGCGGGCTTCGGCCGGTAGTGTCATCTAAGTTTGACTACACGGTGGACTTCGAGAATATCGACTTTCGTCAGAACCCTGAACGCTACCAAATCGGCAAAGGTGAGCAGGGCGTACTGCTGGTCGACCCCTACAAGAGCGAGATCCTGCCGCATTGGAAGTTCAAGACCGTTACCGATGCGAAGAAGTCGTCCGCCAAGATCTATCAACTCTTTCTCTCCTTTCTTCGCGCGCGCGATTTTCCCGGGGCAGACATGGCCCGCAAGTTCCTGCAAATGGGCTGGACTCGAGCTCGGCGTTACGCGAACCACAAAAGTGGTCGCAAATACGACCGCAAGACTGGCCAGACATTACCGAGAGTACATGATGCCGAGAAAGCCGCAGCGGCTGCGATTTTCTATAAGCGATACGTTGCTGCCCGTGAGAATCCAAAGTACCTGCGGCAACGAACGCAGCATTTGACGACGTACGAACTCTCAAAATGAACGCAGGCCTCTATCAAAGCGTCAGCTCTTCGTAGAATTCAAGAGTCAGTCTCGTCTGGGCGGAAACGGCCGCGAGGCTGAGATCATCGAATTTCACTTGGTACACGTTTTGCGACAATCGCGGTCCACCGACATTGAGTTCAAAGACAAAGGAGCGACTTTATGCGATGCAATGCAATCAACGGACGTGTTGGAACCACGCTGTCTTTTTTGATACTTGGAGGTCTGGCCTGTGGATTGAGTGCGCAGGAATCCGCTGTTCTAAAAATCGGCACGGTTGGACCGCTGGCTCCGGGTGGTAAGGGCAATGCTGCGGAGGGGAAACTCAAGGACTTTGTACTAGAAGAAAGTCAACTTGCGGCCGAGGTTGTCCAACAGGAAAGCTGGCAAAAACTCGCCGACGGACTGGCCGACAAGACCCTTCAAGTCGGCATTTTCTCAGGTAACGAGTTTGTCTGGGCACTGGAGCGGCGGCCCACAATTAAGCCGATGGTGTTAGCCGTGCAAGGTCAAAAATATCCGGTTATTTACATCGTGGTAGGCAAGAACGACCCCTCGACCGATATGAAGGGTCTCAAGGGCAAGGCGATTGCGATTCCGGAAGGATTGCGTTACCTGCGACTCTTCGCCGAACAACAAGCGCAGAAGGCCGGTCAACCGGCCAACACGTACTTTTCTAAGATCGTCAGCCCTGAGTTCAGCGAAGAGGCCATTGACGATGTCGTCGATGGCCGCATAGCGGCCGCAGTCGTTGCCGGCGGCGCATTGGAAACATACAAACGTCGCAATCAGGCTCGATTCGGTATGATAAGGGAACTCGTACGTTCGGAAAAGCTGATTCCGGTCATCATTGCCTATGCCGATGGTAGTATCGACGATACCACGCGCCGGCAATTTCAGGACGGGATGATTAATGCCAACAAGAAAGATCGTGGACAAAATCTGTTGCAGACATTCAAGCTCAGCAGTTTTGATGTGCCTCCAGCCGATTTTGGCGACGTCGCCAAGAATACGCTTCGCGCCTTTCCCGTGCCCAAGGACGGGAACTGATTCGATTGTCGGAGCGCCGTAATGTTTCGCCGGCTCGGGCAAAATGTCAGTCGGTCGTCGCCCTGGTGGTTAGCCATTTGGGTCGTCGTGTTGATCGCGACCACGACGGCGGCACCGCCCTGGCGGAAAGTGGCCGTTGATAATGACGATGTCTTATTGAAGCCCGATGCAGCCAGTCGCCTGGCCGAAAGCAAATTCCGTCAGGCCTTTCCGGATGATCTTACGGCCAGCAACATGGTGATCGTCCTCCATCGACCCGGCTCGAAAGGCAGCCACCTCGCTGCCGACAAACGATTCATCAGTGACGTATTAGAGCCGGCGCTACGAAACGTGACGGGATTGGCCGATGCCCCGAAACAGGTCGTCGATGATAATCCGTTTGGCAATGACGCGCCACAGACCAAGATCAGTAACCCCGTCCTGCGGCTTCGCACTCCCAACGCTCCGGGAATAGGCGACTTGCTGGTCAGCCCGGATCGCGAAGCGCTGCTGGTCGCCTTGGAGTTGTCCACGGGCTTCATGGCCGAGTTGAACGCGCCGATTGTCGCTGGTGTGGAGAAAACTCTCGCTGACTTGCAATCGAGCGGCAAAGTACCGGCGGGCATACAGGTGAATCTGACGGGTAGCGCGGTCGTTGGCCGGGATCAACGCATCGCCGAGTTGCAAGGCTCCCGCTCAACCGAGGTTCTCACCATAGTCCTGGTGATCGTTCTTCTGCTATTGATCTATCGGGCGCCGATGCTCGCGCTGATTCCTCTGATCACGGTGGTCGCCGCGGTTCAGGTGTCGGTATCGGTGCTGGCTCTATTGGCCGGTGCGGGTGTGATCGGGCTGTTTCCCGGTATTCAAGTCTATGTGACCATTCTCGCATATGGTGCCGGCGTGGACTTCACGCTGTTTCTAATTGCGCGCTACAAAGAGGCCGTCGATGATGGCGAATCGATAGGCAAGGCAGTCTCCAGCGCGGTTGCCGGCGTTGGTTCGACAATCACGGCCAGCGCTTTCACCGTAATCTGCGGCCTCGGCACACTGTCACTCGCGGAGTTCGGCAAGTTTCGCGAAGCGGGAATCGCCATCCCGTTGAGTCTGTTAATCGTTTGGATCGCATCGTTGACGCTCAGTCCGGCACTGCTTTGTCTTGCGGGCCGCTGGACGTTTTGGCCACGTGCCCTCACGTCAAAAACAACACCCCATCCGGATCTTACAGAGGTGTTTGCCGACCCTTGTCGGGAATTACTGCCAAAAAAGACACGAGGTCGCTGGGAATGGGTCGTCGGCGTGATCGTTTGCCGGCCGGCCGTCGTCCTCGCTACCACAGTTGCCATGTTGGTGCCGTTTGCGGCAGTGGCAATTGTCTTTCACAATAAGTTGAGCTACAACCTTGTTGGCAACCTCCCGAGTTCCGCACCGAGTGTTGCCGGTTCGCAAGCGCTTGACAGGCATTTCCCCGCCGGTCTGACAGGACCAATTAGCGTCCTAGCCATCGACCCCAATCAGAATTTTCGCAAGCCGGCGGGACGGGAGCTGATCAAGTCGGTCACGGAGCGCTTACGCAATAGCCGCGACCAATATGGTCTTGCCGATGTACGGAGCCTGACTTCGCCATTGGGTGTTGGGCCGGCCAGCGGCTCGTTAGCAGGTTCAGCCACGCCCGAAGAAATTGAATCGGCCGCGCTCGATAACTATGTCAGCAGCTTTGGCCAGCGCGGCGCACCCGCCACTCGCTTTGACCTGGTATTGAAACAAGGGCCATTCGCAGATGCTTCCGTAGCCGCGCTCCCTGGCATTGAGTCGCTGCTCAAGGAATCACTGCCGGCCGGCACTGAGATTCACCTGAGCGGCACGGCGGCGACGATTCGTGATCTGCAAAGCGTCATGCAGCGTGACCGTGGCCGCATTGAGCGTTATGTTCTAGTGAGCGTGTTCCTTGTCCTGGTGATCTTGCTCAGGCAAATCGTCGTACCGATTTACCTCATATTGAGCGTCTTACTCAGCTATTACGCAACTCTGGGTGTGACGTTTGCCGTGTTCTGGGCGTTGAATCCGACTGGCTTCGTCGGTCTGGATTGGAAAGTCACCGTATTCCTCTTCGCGATTCTTATCGCTGTCGGCGAAGACTACAACATTTTCCTCGTCTCGCGAATTGACGAGGAACGAAAGCGATACGAACCGATTCGCGGCATATGCGAAGCGCTTGTGCGTACCGGTCCGATTATCTCCAGTTGCGGCATTATCATGGCTGGAACCTTCGCATCGTTAATCGCGGGGTCACTGACAGAAATGCGCCAACTCGGATTCGCCCTCGCCTTCGGCGTAATGCTAGACACCTTCATCGTGCGTCCCATATTGGTCCCCGCGTTTCTCATACTGAAGCAACGTTTGCAGGGAACGAAAACGAGAAGTCGCGACAAAATGGATGCAGTCTCAAATGCAGCGTCGATTTAGGCGTTGAAGCGAGTTACGGTATTGACTCATTGCCGACTTGGAACCACGCCTTCGACTTATACCGGTCCCACGAATCCGCAAGTATTACCACGACGGGTCCATCAATGTCATGGCGTGCAGCTATGGCCAAAGCTGCTGCGACGGCTGTACCGCTGGAACCACCGGCTAGCAGGCCTTCTTCACGCCATAATCGACGAGCGCAATCAAAGCTGGTAGCATCGTCAACGCAGACCGCTTCATCAATGACGTTCAAATCCAGATTCACTTGGCCAATGCTGCTTCCAATGCCTTCGACGAGATATGGTGCATCGTGATCTGGATGCCGGTTATCAACCAAATGAGCAATTCGCGAACCGACCGGATCAGCCAGAATGATGCGAACATGGGGACAATGCGCCTTAAGAAACCTGCCCACGCCGGTAAGAGTGCCGCCCGTGCCCGCGCCGCTGACAAACGCGCCTACTCGGCCACCGCACTGATGCAGGATTTCCGGCCCAGTGGTCGTTTCGTGTATCTTCGGGTTGGCCGGACTGGCAAACTGATCAGCGAGGAACCAACCGCGATCGGCCGCCAACTGCTTGGCGACATTGACAAAGTGGCATGGATCGGCGGGCGGTGCGTTCGGTGTGATGACCACTTCGGCCCCCACCGCTCTGAGGGCGATACGTTTATCCTCCGACATTTTTTCCGGCATCACGCATACGAGTCGGTATCCACGAACTGCAGCAACGAGCGCTAAGCCCATTCCAGTGTTCCCCGCTGTCGCCTCGACAATCGTCATACCGGGGCGCAAGCGACCTTGTTCCTCCGCCGCATCGACGATGGCTTTGGCGATACGGTCCTTGATGCTGCCACCCGGATTGAGAAACTCACATTTACTGAGAATACGTGTGGGTAAGTCCGCACCGATCCGACGCAACGGCACGAGAGGCGTGTTCCCGATTCGACTTAGCACCGAAGTCTTGTCCATATTCAACACGATACGAACTCAAGAATTGAGCCGTCGCAGTGCCGACTGGGCGGCCCAATAGCCGCACATGCCGTGGACGCCAGCGCCGGGTGGCGTGGATGCGGAACAGATAAACACGTTGGGATCGGAGGTGGAATAGGGATCCAGCTTCGCCACCGGCCGCGTAAACAGTTGCCAAAGGTCAGTCACGCCGCCGGTTATGTCGCCGCCGACGTAGTTGGGGTTGTCACGTTCCATATCGGCCGGCCCACGCGAGACGCTTGCCATGATGCAGTCGCGAAAACTCGGGGCGAACCGTTCGATCTGTCGTTCAATCGCGTCCTTCATGTCCCGCGGCGACCCGTGCGGCACGTGACAATACCCCCAAGCCGTATGCCGGCCCTCCGGGGCACGGGTTGCGTCGAAAAGACTCGGTTGAGTCACCATGACAAAGGGCCGATCAGAATGTTGGCTAAGGAATGCCGCACGTTCGGCATCGGCGATTTCTTCAAATGTACCGCCCACGTGGACCGTGCCGGCTTGTTGGCATTCCATCGCCATCCACGGAATCGGAGCGCTGAGTGCCCAATCAACTTTGAACACGCCAGGGCCATGCCGGAACCGCTCAAGTCGGCGACGATAGCGTGCCGTCAATCGATCACCCGCCAATGCGATTACTTGTCGCGGCGACACGTCGAGCAATACGACCTTGGCCGATGGCAGCTCGGCCAGCGACTTGATTCGCCAATCGGTCACGATGTCGCCGTTGAGCGAACGCAGGTATCCTGCCAATGCGTCGGCAATCGCTTGAGCACCGCCGCGAGGCAGCGGCCAACCAACGGCATGACCAGCCAGCCCCAGCATTAGCCCGATCGCGGCACTGGGCCGTTGGTTTAGTGGAAGGATGGAATGAGCAGCCAAGCCAGCGATCAACGCGCGGGCGGGCACGTCCCGAAATCGTTTGGCGAGGCTGCTGGCCGAACGAATCGCATTCCAACCGAACCGCGCGACCAACAGTGGATGGCGCGGCAACCGCAGTGGACCGAGCAACTCGCGAAACAAAATGTCGGCGGAGCTTACCAAAGGCGAAAAAAGGTTGTGATACGCCTCTGCGTCAGCGCCGAGCCGGGAGGTCGTCGCTTCAATGGAGACTTCCTGGATCGCGGCGATGCCATCGTCCAGCGGATGAGCAAATGGGATTGGCGGCTGAATCCACCGCAATCCGAATTGGTCGAGTGGCAGCGTCCGAAAAAATGGTGATGCGAGACCCAGAGGATGGATCGCCGAACATACGTCATGCTGGAATCCCGGCAACGTAAGCGGCAATGTGCGAGTACCGCCGCCGACAGTCGTATGCGCTTCGACGACTAAGACACGGCACCCCTTTTTTGCGATTGCCACTGCGGCGGCCAGCCCGTTCGGCCCGGAACCCACAATGACGGCGTCGTATTCGGACCGCGGCGAGAAAAACATCAGTTTGCTCAAGGAAAAGAAAGCACTCGATCAACTGACACGTATACCCGATTGAATGTCGTGGAGCGAGTGCGGTTAACGCGGACCGGTCATGCTTTAAGTCCGTGGATCAATTCCCGTTGCCACTCGAGCCTCAACGGCATCCGCCGAGCGACTGATGCCATCTCTATTGGCAAGTCGCGCGGCGATGTCGCGGCAGGCTTTGGTAATGGTTGGAGAGTCAAGTACGTTCTTCAGCGCTTGGATCAATCGTGGGCCAGTGAATTTGTGGGAGGGAATAGAGGTGCCGAGGCCCAAACGGTGGACACGGGCGGCGTTATCAAATTGATCGTGGGCCAACGGCATCAGGATTTGCGGGATCCCGGCGAGCATGGCCTGGGACATGGAACCGATGCCGCCGTGGTGGACGAACGCAGCGGTACGCGGAAGCAACTGATCCAGCGGCACATAATTGAAGTGGGCGATCGAATCCGGCACCTGCGCGGGCAGTTGTTCAGGAAACTGCGTCAGGAAGAGGCCGCGACGATTGAGCGTCTGACATGCCTGGACGGCGGATGCGAAGAACTGTTGGCCGTGGAGATTGGCCGATCCCGGCGTGAAGACAATGGGTGGGTCGCCGCGGTTGAGAAACGACTCGACCTCGGGCGCCAAACTTTCATTGGCTTTGTGATTCCACAGGGGAAAGTCGGTCTGCATGACGCCGGGCGGCCAGTCGGCTTGTGGTGGGCAGTACCATTCCGGAAACATGCACAGCACGCCAAAACGAGAATGCCACCAACTGGTGATATTCCGCACGGGTGGCAAACCCAACTCGTGCCGCCATTGATTGAGCGACGGGAGTACGACTGGATTGACGAAGTAGCGTATGCCGACGCGATAAAGAAGTCGCTGGAGCCAGCGCGGCCCGAACAGGCCCGGCAGCTTTGGCGGCTCGCGGTCGCTCCACAGCACGACCGGTTGCAGATGCAAGGTAATGACCGGCACGTCGAGTCGATCCTGCGCCATCAATGCACCAAAGCCGAAACAGTTGGTAATGGCGGCAACCGGACCGGCACGAGCATGATCGGCATGAATCTCGTACTGTCTCTTTATCGCAGGTTGCATGCTTTGCAGCACGTGATTGAACGCTTTTCTCGGATGCCAGAGGTCAGGATTGCGAATGCAGGCATCGTAGTCGGCTTCGGTGCCGAGCGGTTCAAACGGCAGGCCATAACTCTCAATCACATTGCGGAAGTGCTCGTTGGTGGCAAACGTCACATCATGTCCACGATCGCGCAATTCGAGAGCCAGACCCAGCATGGGAAACACATCGCCGGCGCTGCCAAAGGTCGAACAGGTATAGTACACTTCGGGAAATCTACCTTTCCTATTGGACGGCTTCATCGACGACGGGTCGGAGCGGCCCCAGCCGGTACACTTCGGGCCAGCGCCATAACACGCCGGCGACTACGAGCAGTGTGCCGATGCCGCCGCCGATTGCCGACGCGACAGGGCCGAACAGCTCCGCCGCCATGCCGGACTCAAATGCCCCGAGTTCATTCGACGAAACAATGAACATCGTATTGACGGCGGATACCCGACCGCGCATGGCGTCGGGGGTCATCAGTTGAATTAAAGTGCCGCGAACAACGATGCTGACGTTGTCGAGCGCGCCGATGAGCGCCAACATGGCAAAGGCCACAATCGGGTCACGGGAGAAGCCAAACACAATTGTGGCTACCCCGAAGCCCGCAACCGAGACCATCAGCGCTCGGCCGGCTCGCTGCATCGGGGGCCGATGGGCCATGACAATCGCCATGACAAAGGCGCCGATGGCCGGTGCGGATCGTAACCAGCCGAGACCACCGGGGCCGACATGAAGAATATCGCGGGCATAAATCGGCAGCAGCGCCGTCGCGCCACCGAAGAGAACAGCGAACAGATCGAGAGTGATCGTGGCTAGAATCAGTCGAGTGGACCAGACAAATCGAACCCCGGCGATCAGTGAGCGAAAGGTCAAAGGCTCGGCCGTGCGTTCGACTCGACGCGGTTGCGCCCCGCCAACGAACGCAGCACACGCCGCACAACATATCGCGGCGACTACATATGCGTCCGCGGCTCGCCCCGTCAGCGCGACAATGGCACCGCCGATTGCTGGGCCTAACATTGATGCGACCTGCCAGCCGCTGGTATTCCACGTCACGGCATTGTGCAGGATTTCCGGTTCAACCAATTGAGGCACCAACGATGAACGGGCCGGTGCGTTGAATGCCCGGCCAACGCCGATGATGACGAGAATGAAGTAAACAAGCGGAACCGGTCCTTTAAAGTATGAAACTAGCGCAAGCCCTGCCGAGGCGCACGCTAGGAGCAACTGAGCCATCATCAAGATCGATTTACGGCTGTAGCGATCCGCCGCCTGCCCGGCAGGAAGCGAGAGCAGGATGACTGGAAGGAACTGCGCCAGTCCGACCAAGCCAATCGCGGCGGGCGAATCCGTGCGTTGGTAAAGTTCCCAGCCGATCGCGACACTCTGCATTTCCTGGCCAAAGGCGGAGAACACATTGCCAACCAGCACGCGACGATATCCCGGGCTTCGCAGTGCCGCATACGGATCGTGGACGTCGGCTGATTCCATTCGACTTTCATATCCCGCGTGCCCGATGTGCCCAACCCTTTATCTGATCCAGAATTGACTCATGTGGCTACGCAGGAAACTCTGTATGAGTTCAAAATTCGAAAAGTCCGATGTCTGGCCCGTTGCGGACTCTCCGAATCAGCCCTCTGCTTGCATCTTCAACGCCATGACCTAGATTTGAGCGACTCCCGTCGTTACCGAGGATGGTCATGTCACGCGTCTTACACTCTCTGCTTGCGCTCGGGCTGTTTATCGGCATTGGCTTCGTCACCCGGCATTACTACCGGGAATGGGCAGAGCACACAATCAAAGAAGCCACCGAGGCGAGCAAGAAAGAAACGGCGAAGTGGAAGTCAGTCCAAAGTAAATTCGGAGACGTAAAACTCGCGAACCCCGTCAATATAACTATGCCAAAAATCGACTTGCCGGAGCGACGGCGAAACACTCCACGAGCGAATCCCATTCGATAAAACTGAAAATGCGGAAATGGCTATGGACGCCCCACAAAGATGTGACCGACGGGTCACTACGGTTACCAAATTGCCCAGAAGTCAAACCTTGCTAACTTCACTTTGCGCGACCTAACCGTAACACTTTACTTTTGTTGAGCCTGTTAGCGGCTAAAGATAAGCAAAAACCTGCCCAACTTTCTGGCGCTTTCCAACTAATCCGACCATAACATCATGTTTGTCAGCCGCTGTGCGCAAACTCCAATTTGCCTGCCTAAGCTATTATTATGAAAGGCTTTAACGTCAGTTGTCCTGTCCGGGCTAACCTACTCCAATACGACGTGACTATTTGTAACATGCACTGCAAGCCAGTTCATAAAGCACTTGTTATAAATGGCTTACGTCAAAAAATCTACCAGCGGCCACCGTTTGTAATCGAAATCCTTACGTCAGCAAATCACGAGAGTCAAGTTTCAAACACGGTTTAGGTGGCATACCAATTGCTCCAAGTGCCGATTGTGTCGGCTGCGTAAGCCGTAACCCCGTGTTCCAGTCAACTAACATACTCGCCTGCGAGCAGGGGCTAATTCAAAAAGCGTGTAACGAAGGAGATCCCGCATGTTTGGTCGTAAGTTTGGTTTCGGCGGCCGTCGCCGTCCTGTTGTCGCGTCCGCCAAATCAGCTCTCAAACTGATGCGGCTCGAAACTCGCTGCTGTCCGACGATTACCGCCGTTTTGGCGGGAGGCACACTGACAATTACCGGCAACGGTAGCAGCGACCACGTCTTTGTCACCCAAGAAGACGACGGCGACCTCCGCGTTCTGGGGAACAACGGCGGACTTGCCAAAGTATTTAACGGAAACCTCGTAACGACGCTCAAGGCGAATCTTGGCGCTGGTTTTAACAATCTCAACATCGACCTGACCGTCTCCAACGGCGGCGACTTCGACCACGAAGGTTTCGACCAGAACCCGATTATCCTGGTCACGGCTGGCAACGACAGCGACACGGTCACCATCAATTTGGGTGACGCTGCTGGCGGCGGCGGCGGCGGCGGCGGCGACGATGACGGCCGCGGCGATGTCGTCGTTTCGGTCGCTCTGGCGGGCGGCAACGACCGCGTGAACATCACCGCGGGCGGAGACTTCGGTGGCACGCTCGACATGACCTTCACGATGGGCAGCGGCAACGATTCCGTTGCGGTCGCTTTGGACGGCGACGTCGACGGCGACGCCACCATTGATGCCAATCTGGGCACTGGCAACGACACCTACTCGTTCGATATCAGCGGCGACGTGAAGAGCAATTTCGCGTACAGCGTGCTCGGTGACACGGGCAACGATTACGTCTCGCTCGGCGTTGGCGGCACCATTAGTGGCGACGCCACGATCGACGCCGACCTTGGCACCGGCAATGATTACTTCACCGCATCCGTCGATGGCGATGTTTCCGGCGCGTTCGATTTCAATCTGGTCGGCGGCACCGGGAATGACAGCACTTCGCTAGGCATCGGCGGCAATGTGGATGGCGACTTCAACGCCAACGTCGCCCTCGGCTCCAGCAATGACTCGTTCTCCTTGAATGTAGCCGGAGACACCAATGGCGAGTTCAATCTCGACCTGACCTCAGAGTCCGGCAACGACGTTGTCAGCGTTGACATCGGTGGCGACGTCAGCGGCGCAATGGATTTGGCCGCCGACCTTGGCTCGGGCAATGACTCACTCGACGTGACCATTTCCGGCAACATCGTCAACGATGAAGAAGTGTTCATGTTCTTCAATGGCGGTGTTGGTCTCGATACTGCCACGTTTACGTTCGCTCCGAACGAACTGACCGATATCGACTTCACCGCAATCTTCTTTGAAGATGTGACCTACAACGAAGTCGGCGGCGGCGGCGGCGGAGGCGGCGTCCCGACGCAGCCCGGAATCGGCTTTGCGGCCGCAGTCGATGCTCTCTAAGAGTCTTGGTTTGATCGACTGAAGTAGGCTCGATTGAGCACGACCCGCGTCTGTGGAATGCCACAGGCGCGGGTTTTTCTTTTGCTTATAGTATGGGAGTTTTCGTTCGATCTGCCGACAAGCTCACGCATCATGATAGGACGCTCTCCATTCGGAGCGTGAAGAGAATACAAGCTGAAATGCCAGCCACTGTTTCTTTTGCGAATGAGCTGATGCCGTTGCCCGCGTGTTTTCTGCTTTTCGAGAAGTGATCAATCAAATTGTGACGCCGAAGTTTGTCCGGAACTTGATGAAGTCGTTCGCAGCGACGTGACCGTCGCCATCCAAATCCAAGGCGTAGTCAAACCCACCGAGTGCGAGCCGCATACGAATAAAGTCGGTCGCGTTGACAATCCGGTCGCCGTTGATGTCGCCGAAGAGGCGGTACAGTGCCAAAATGTAATTGCCGCCGGATAGCCCGTCGCCGTTGCCGTCGAGTCCACCGGAGGTGCTGTCCTGGAACTTGCTACTGTCCAACGTCAACGTATAAGTGCCATCGTCCAACGATCGCGTCGGGAAAGTCAGCGTAGCCACGGTTTGGGCTGAGTTGAATGTGACGGTCAATGGCACGAAGCCGCCCGTCTGAATCAGCGTGAAAGCGCCGGGGGCAAAGGATGGTACCGCTTGAGTGAAACCAACGGTCAAGCTGCGGACAAGCGATCGCTGCACGGAACCGTCGTCAACAAGTGATGAAGCAACTTGATTCGGCGCAACCACCGTGATGTTGAAAGTCGTCGTCGAAATCGCGTTGACGTCGTTGATGATCGTGACGGTCGCGGTATAGGGTCCGGCGACGCCGGTGTACACGTGGGCCAGCGTGAATGTCTTATCTGAGTTAATGGTCAGCGGTTGAACTCCGGAGCCGTCGCCGTAATCTACTGTGCCCATCCAATTGGAACCGGTCGCGTCCGTGAAGCTCCCCGTGCGACTGAACGTCGCCCCACGGGTAATGCCAGTATTCGGCAGATCAGACAAAGCAATGACTCGGCGTAAATCTGACACGGATACGTTCTTGATCGCAAGATTGCTGAGTCGGGCAGCATTGTCCATGACGGAGAAGCGAACGCTTCGAGGTGCAGTGACCGGGATTGCTTCGGAGTTGGAGTAAGTAATGTTGCGAATCAGCGCCTGCACGGCTGTCGGCGAGGCCAGGCTATTCAGCGTGAAAACGAAAGGGTTCGAATTGGTGCCTCCGGCAAAGCTGCCGATCACAACGCCACCAAAGGTGACGGCCGCTCCACTGACGCCGATTTGCCCCGCACCATTGCCTTGATGACGTATGCCAAGTTGATCCTGGCTGAGTCCGTTGGCTGCGAATTCAACCCTCAGCGACGCAATGGAAGCAGATGATGGAGCATTCAGCGTTGCCGTCGGGGCCAACGGTTTTGCGGAATCGAGCGGATGATACGCAAGTGCCTGGGGCTCACTGAGGTCAATGACAGGTGTGCCAGCCGCGGCCGTGCCAGTTACCGTGCCGGAAAGGACAAAATTGTACGTTGGTACATGCGGATCATTTGTGTCAACTCTGAATGTACCGAACTTGGTGCCGACAACCGACGTGTCAAGCTGCAACACCAGAAACCCGACACTGTCCGCCGCAATGGATGTCGGCGGGACGCCGACGACAGAGAATCCCGGCGGCAGTACATAATTGCTCAAATTGAGCGCGGCACCGCCGTGATTGATGATGGTGAATACTCTAATCGGCGCGGTACCGCTCCTCGCCACCGACCCGAAATCAATCGGCGTTGATCGCCCGTCGAGCACGATCTTGTCGGCTGGGTCAGTAATCTTGATCGCGGGCACCGCTGCTCCGGCTGCGACTGTGAAATTGCTGCGTTTGACTTCAGTTCCATTGATCAATTGTGCGACTTGCCAGTTGCCGGGCGTCGACGTGAAACTTGAGACAGGGCGTGATAACCACCAGTAGGAAAACCGGAAATTACCCGGTATGTAGTTGTTTGAGTAAGCCTGAGTGCCATCCGGTCGATACCACTTCCAAGTCAGAGTGTCCGAGCTGTCGACGTTGTAGTACTTGCCCCAGAAGTGAATGATGCCGCTCTGCGTCGTCGAGTAGCTGGTTAACGGCGAAGGGTGTTCGAGAATGTCGACCATCGGGTCGTAGTTCGTGATTCCGGCTTCGAAGGCAAAAGGCTCGATATCACCGGCGTACGGCATCGGCTGAGCTTGATAAACTACGGTGTCGAAGCCCATTTCCACTGGGCAACCGCGATAGTACGGCGAAAAATGAACGTGCTGTCCGGTACTGTTGCCGGAACTTCCCATCAGTCCAATGATCTGCCCCGCTTTGACCACGTCGCCGACCTTCACCGTGATCGAATAGCGCATCAGTTGGTCATAGCGCGTTTCCCAGTTGTTTCCGTGGCTGATGCGGACGTTGTTGCTCGGGTTGGTGTTAGCAGTGGTATTGCGGTCAAAGTTACCATCAACGACGGTAGTGACCGTGCCATCGGCGGCGGCGAGAATTGGGATACCGGCATCCATGCGGTTGAAGCCGAAGGGCCGAATGTCGGTGCCATCATTCCCACTCGATTGATACTGCCCGCCCCGATAATCCGCTTGGACGCCGGGGCGTGGATCTACGTCTGCGTAATTGTTGACGGCCCAATCACTGTTGAGCGTGTAACCCAGCGGTCGCAGGAACTTCTGCGGCAGGTCCGTCGGGGAGACTGTTGTAACTTGCGCGCTGGCAGAATTGTCTGCCTCGTTGGTCTCGAACACCGTGTTGCCAACGTCTACGGTCGCGGCAAGCGTGTGAGCGCCCGGTGTCGCATACCAGCCACCGCGCGAAATGCTGAAGCTGCCACCACCGGCCGAGGCTGTAATCGTGGCCGTGTCCACTGGTACGCCATCTACGGTAAACCTAATTACAAATTGCTCGCCACCGACCATACTGGAAGTGGAATAGTTTGCCTGGACATAAATCATTTGGCCCGTGACCGGCGCAGCCTGTGCCACGGCATAGGCATCAACCAGGGCGACACCCGACAGATGCAAATTAGCCGGCGCGAGACGTTCTTCCAAGGAATGACAACGAAGCACCGACTGGCGGCGGGTGGGACAGGTCATGGTGTAGCTCCACTGCTGCGAGTATAGTTCACAATAACGGGTGCAAGTGGGGCTTACAACGGGCTAATTGGCGTTTTTTCGCACCTGAAGAGCAAAATCGGCCTGTTTTCGTGCAATAAAAATTGCAAACGCTGTGCCGATCGCTTGTCGAATCATGCGTGGTGGGTTGTAATCCCGATTTGTCCCGACAGCGGTATCATCGCTTTGGAGCATTCGGGACAGCGCACCACAGCGGGACCGAGCAAAACACTCAGTCGCTCGCTGG
>JANLTA010000669.1:0-4300 GCA_031362705.1 Gemmataceae bacterium
GGACAGGGCGTTGCCGTCGATTCGTTGAATCTAATAGACATGGTCGGTTATGCATACAGCGGATTTAATGATGATCTCGCTGTGGCTCGGCTCACAGCCGCCGGCGCACTCGACACCAGTTTTGACACTGACGGTAAACAATTCATCGCTTTTGGGGCGTTCGCAGACACTGGAAAATGTGTGACCGTCGATTTGCTCGATCGCATAGTCGTCGCGGGCTATACAGATAATGGGCAAAATGACGATGTCGCGGTGGCCAGGCTCACGGGGGCCGGCACGCTCGATGCCAGTTTTGATTCCGATGGCAAGAAAAGCCACGAATTAGTTTCCCAATCGAAAGCATACGGCCGCGCCGTCGCGATGGATAGCAAGGACCGGACAGTCGTTGCAGGTTATGCGGACAACGGGTCGTACGACGAATTCAAGATCACACGCTACACATCCGCTGGCGCGCTGGATATGTCATTCGGTAGCGCGGGTATTGCTTCAATTGTCTTCGCCGCTTATGACAACCAGGCTTTTGGCGTGGCCATCGATGCGTCGGACCGCGTTGTTGTCGCGGGTTTCGGACTTGGTACGTTAGCGGTGGCTAGGCTCACCGTTGGCGGCATATTGGACACGAGTTTCGATAACGATGGCAAAAAGACCGCTTCTTTCGGCGGGTCATCCGCCGCAGGATTTGGAGTCGCAATCGACTCGTTGAACCGAATCGTGGTTGCGGGGCATGTGACCGGATCGGGCTTTGATTTCGCGGTAGTGAGATTCACTTCTGCCGGCGCTCTTGACACCGGATTCGACGCCGATGGCAAACAGACCATTGTCTTCGGCACGTATGCCGACGAGGCGTTCGGCGTGGCCATCGATTCGTTGGATCGTGTTGTTGTCGCCGGCCACACATCCGATGGAATTTATAGCGACTTCGCAGTAGTTCGACTCACCACTTTCGGCGCCCTTGACACCAGTTTCGACACTGACGGCAAACAGACCATCGATTTCGGCTCGGACGACGAGGCCAAAGGCGTCGCAATCGACTCGCAAGACCGGGTCGTGGTCTCTGGTTTCACAAACGCCGGATCAACCTATGATTTCGCTGTAGCCCGGCTCACCGTCGGCGGCGCGCTCGACACCAATTTCGATACCGATGGCAAACAGACCATCGACTTCGGGGCTACCGATACGGCGTACTCCGTGGCCATCGATGCGCAGGACCGAGTTCTAGCGGCCGGTTACGAGTACAATGGACCCGATAGCAATTTCGCAGTGGCCCGGCTCACCGTCGGCGGCGCGCTCGACACCAGTTTCGATGCTGACGGCAAACAGACGATCGACTTCGGTTCGTCGTCCGACCTCGTCTACGCTGTCGTCGTCGATGCCCTGGACCGAGTGGAAATCGCGGGTTATTCGAACATCAACGGCTACGTTTTCGCCCTCGCCCGCCTAACCGGCGACACCCCGCCACCCAAGCTCGCCTCCGTCACCATCAACGATGGCACTCCACAGCGCTCGATGGTCACATCGCTAAAGGTCGCCTTCGATTCCAAAGTCAGCTTTGCCAACACGCCTTCTGCCGCGTTTCAACTGAATCGCCAAGGCAACAATGCACCCGTGACGCTTTCCGCATCGGTGGACGTATCCGGCATGTTTGTCACCTTGACCTTCACCGGCGGAGCGGTCGACTTGGGCGGCTCCCTGGCCGATGGCCGATACACGCTGAAGATTCTTGCCAACCAGTTCAGCGGGCTTGGCTTTGATGGCGATGGCGATGGTCTCGCTGAGACTTCGCCGATTGATGATTACGTCCTTGTCGGCAATCCCGCCAACAAATTGTTCCGGCTGTTTGGCGATTTCGATGGCGATGGCACCAATGCTGCCAACGACTTCATTCAGTTCCGCCTAGCGTTCGGCGGCAACAGTGCCCTCTTCGACTACGACAACGATGGCGCGGTGGCCGCTAGTGATTTCATTCAGTTTCGGTTGCGGTTTGGCGGGTCGATCTAATCGTTCTGGGATAGTGATTTGGAGGCCGAAGCGCAGCGAGGAGTCCGGCGATTCTCGCCCATGACGTCGGCTGTTCGCCTCGCTGCGCGTCGGCCTCCAGGGGCACTTGGCCTTCATGCGATTTAGCGGGTCGATTTTACCAAAACCACGTCGAGCTTACGCTTCGACGCTCGCCGTCGTCCTCATTTTCAGCACGGCTTCGCTGACCGGTCGTAGCGGTGCGCGGCGGGACAAAGTTGGGTGTCCGGGGCTTGCTGGCATCGACGCGGGCGTGTAGTTTCTGCTATGGTTTTTAAGTTGGAGGTTCTGGGCGGTTTAAGGATCGAACACAGTCTGCGCAATTTGCAGATTCGGCCCGGTTGGCCTGTCGCCGTCGGCATGTAGGTCCGGTGGTGGCAACGACTTAAGAAGAATCCTATGCGTCGTGTCGTCGTCACCGGCTTGGGCGTGGTTGCCCCCAACGGCGTCGGCAAGGAAGCGTTTTGGTCGGCCTGCGTCAATGGCCGGTCTGGGGTGGATTACATCCGCTCGTTCGACGCCAGCAATTATCCGACTCGAATTGCCGGCGAAGTCAAAGACTTCGACGTGCTGCCGTTTGTCCCCGATGCGCATCGCAAGTCCGTCAAAGTGATGAACCGGCCATCGCGGTTTGCGGTCGGGGCGGCCGGCCTGGCTGCGACCGATTCCAATCTCGACCTTGCCAACGAAGACATGGAACGGTTCGGCGTGGTCATGGGCACCGGCGTGGTACCCGTCGATCTGGCGGAGCTGACTCCGGCACTGGTTGAGTCGGCCGACGAAAACGGCAAGTTGCAAATCGATCAACTGGGCATTCACGGACAGGACGTGTTGTTCCCGCTGTGGATTCTCAAGTACCTTCCGAACATGGTGTCGGCCCATGTGTCGCTGACGCTCGGCGCTCAGGGGCCGAATAGTACGATTACAACCGCATGCGTGGCCGGCACTCAGGCTATTGGCGAAGCGTTCCGGCTGATTGACCGTGGCGATGCCGACGTGGTGTTTGCCGGCGGCTCGGATAGCCGCATTGATCCGATGATGATGCTGGCCTACACCAAGCTCGGCACGCTCGGGCAACTTCAGGGCCGCAATCCGCAGGAGGTGAGTCGTCCGTTTGATCGCAGCCGCGATGGATTCGTGATGGGTGAAGGCGCGGGCGTGCTGGTGCTTGAAGAACTTGAGCGGGCGAAGGCGCGCGGAGCGCACATTTATGCCGAGGTGCTCGGCTTCGGTTCCAGCTTTGATGCGTATTCCATCACCAAGCCTGACCCCGAGGCCAAGGGTGCGGCCCGGGCCATCGAGTCGGCATTGAAAGAAGCGCGGATTGATCGCCGCGATGTTGATTACGTTAATGCGCACGGGACCAGCACCCGGCTCAACGATCAGATGGAAACCGCGGCTGTGAAGCGCGTGTTCGGTGAACATGCCAAGAACCTGCCGATGTCGTCGATCAAGTCCATGATCGGCCATCTCATCGGAGCGTCGGGCGCGGTGGAAGCGGTAGCTCTGTCGATGTCACTTTCTGAAGGCGAGCTACCGCCGACGATCAACCTGCACGAGCCGGACCCAGCCTGCGATCTTGATTATGTGCCAAACACTGCCCGAGAGGTGCGCGTACGCACGGCAGTGTCCACCAGCTTCGGCTTCGGCGGGCAGAACGGCGCGCTGGTGATGCGGCGATTTGTGGCGTGACGACGGGTAAATCGTTCACTTCGACCTGATATAATGCCGTCATGTTGGACTGGTCAGGCTGTTCTGCAGTTGAATGCGATCCCCAAAAAGTAAGCGGTGCTTGGGTGTTCCGTGGTACGCGCGTGCCGGTTCGGGCACTGTTTGAGAATCTTGAGAGTGGTGCCCGGATCGATGACTTTGTGTCGTGGTTTCCCGGTGTCACCAAAGAACAGGCGAACGCTGTGCTCGATCACGCGGCGCAAAGTCTCAAGGCACCGGAGGCGGCATAACCTGTGCGCGTCTTATTCGACCAGGGCACACCTGTTCCGCTGCGACCCTATTTATCATCGCATAGTGTCTCGCCCGCATATGAAATGGGATGGAGCACTCTCAGCAATGGCGCATTGCTCGCTCAGGCCCAAGCCGATGGGTTTAAAGTCCTCGTGACGACTGATCAGAATCTCAAATACCAGCAGGTGCTTCAAAAGCGAACGATTGCAGTAGTTGTTTTGCTGTCTACCAGTTGGCCGAAAATCCAAATGCGCATCAAAGAGGTAGTTGATGCAATTGATGGCGTCCAACTTTCCGACTACGTTGAAGTGGCTATCTAACG
>JANLTA010000684.1:0-26838 GCA_031362705.1 Gemmataceae bacterium
CGCTGCTGGCCGACCCCAGCGCGTTTCGTGCTGCCATCGATCGCATGGCCGAGAATTACGCCAAGTCAGATATCGATGCCATTGCAGCAGCCGAGGCCCGTGGCTTCCTGTTTGCCGCACCGCTAGCGCTGAGACTCAACAAGCCGCTCGTTCCGCTTCGTAAGCCGGGCAAGTTGCCTTACCGCTCCTATAGCCTCAAATACGAGCTCGAATACGGCACCGCGGAATTGCAAATGCACGTCGATGGCATCAACACCGGTGCCAAAGTGCTTTTGGTGGACGACGTATTGGCCACCGGCGGTACGATGGAGGCGTCCGCCCGCCTTATCGAACAGGCTGAGGGCCGGATCGCGGGCTACTGCTTTCTTGTGGAACTCGATTTCCTCGGCGGTCGCAAGCGACTCGAACCGCACCCGGTGTTTAGTCTGGTCCGATTCTGAAAGATCACCATGGAGACACGAATGTTGTTTATGTTCGCCGTCCTTGCAATGGGTTGTCAACCCGCTCCGGCTGATGATTGGCAGAAGCAAGAAGCACCTTACCTCACGAACATCAAGCAGATTACGTCGGGATTCGTCCGCGCCGGCGAAGGCTACTTCGCCCCGGATGGCAAGTCGATCATCTTTCAAGCCGAGGAAGTCAAAGACGGCAACCCTTTTTATCAGATTTATCTGATGGAATTGGCCGCCGGTGTCCCGCGCCGAGTCAGTCCCGGAACAGGCAAGACGACGTGCGCGTATTTCCGTCCCGATGGCAGGAAGATCATCTTTGCCTCGACGCATCTCGATCCTGAAGCCAAAGCCAAGTACCAGCCGGAATTGGATCAACGAGCCGACGATAAAGCCAAAGGTGTACGTCGTCGCTACTCCTGGGACTTCGACGAACACATGGACATCTTCGAGTCCGATCCGGACGGTTCGAATCTGAAAAGGCTAACTGATGCTAATGGTTATGACGCTGAGGGTTCCTATTCAGCTGATGGCAAGTCCATCGTGTTCTGCTCGAAGCGCACCGGCAGCTTGGAATTGCACATCATGGACGCAGATGGCAAAAATGTTCGCCAGTTGACGAAGACGCCGAACTGCTACAACGGTGGGCCATTCTTTTCGCCCGATGGCAAACGCGTGATCTTTCGCACCGACCGCAAGGAAAAGGATCGGTTGCAAATCTACGTGATAAATACCGACGGCACAGGCGAACGCTGCCTGACCGAAAAACCGTCATGGGTATGCTGGGGACCATTTTGGCACCCGGATGGCAAGCACGTGATTTATGCCGGTGCCAATCACGATGTGCCAGACCGCCCCAACTACGACCTGTATTGGCTGAATGTCGACAGCGGCAAAGAAACACGGATCACGTATTCGCCCACCACTGACATCCTGCCCGTGTTCAACGCCAAGGGCGACAAGCTGATGTGGACCTCGACCCGCGACCGCACCTCGCAACTCCACATCGCCGACTTCACGCCGCCGAAGTGAGTAACACCATGCGCGCGGTCGTCTGCTTGTTGTTGTTCGCCGCAGTGGCGAGTGCGGCTGACGTGCCGGCCGATCCAAAGTACGCCGCCGCGGTGGCCGAGTTTGAGAGGTTCATCCGCCAAGAGCTCGAGCAGAAGAAATTGTCGGCATTGTCGATTGCGCTTGTGGACGATCAGCGAGTCGTTTGGTCAGCGGGGTTTGGGTTCATTGACGAGAGCAAATCAGCGACTGCCACGGCCGATACGGTGTTTCGCGTGGGTGCTTACTCTGAGCTACTTACTACATTTTGCGTGATGCAATTGGTTGAGCAAGGCAAGCTCAATCTCCATGTACCAATAGGACAGTACCTTGACGCCTTTCGACCAGCAAACCCATTTGCGGACTCGCCGGTTACGCTGTCGCATCTGTTAACGCATCGGTCGGGCTTGGTCCGCCAGCCACCCAAGGGCAACTACTTCGATCCGGAAGACTCATCAACAGCAAAAATGATTGTGAGCTTGACCGATACTCAATTGGCGTTTAGGCCAGGTGAACGACACAAATACTCCGCAGCCGACACGACGGTTGTTCGAGGTATACTCGAAGCGAAACAAAAGCAATTGTTGGACGCGTTCATGCTTGAACGCGTTCTGATAGCGATGGATATCCACCATCCGGAATTGTACAGGAGTTCCTGGACTCCGTCGCAACTTGGCCGAGGTGTATTACAAACTGCTTACGACCGAAACGTGCAGGCTCCAAGATTGGAACGGGCAAACGACTCGCGTGTGGCTGCGTATTTCTCGACTATTGAATACGCACAAATGTTGAAAGCGCTGTTTGGCAATTCAATCCTTAAACAAAAATCGCTCGATAATATGATGACGCCGCCTGAA
Organism: Gemmataceae bacterium; assembly: GCA_031362705.1. Taxonomy (GTDB): domain Bacteria; phylum Planctomycetota; class Planctomycetia; order Gemmatales; family Gemmataceae; genus JAIBBI01. The sequence goes on from JANLTA010000684.1 coordinate 2,357, forward strand.
GGAGACACTGAAGGCTATGGCTTAGGCCTGGCACTCTCCCACCTGGGCAATCGGCGGCTGTTCGAGCACACCGAAGGCACTTACGGCACCATCGCTTACGTAGCCGGCTTACCGGACGAGAAGCTTGGCGTCGTCGTGATGACCACTCGCGAAAATGCCGGTGCGCTGACATCACGCATTGGGACAGAAGCGCTGACGTTGATGGCCGCTGCCAAAGACGGATCACCGCTGACAAAGATTGCCGCATCGACGGCGATCAACTGGCAAGCTACGGCATTGCAACCGGGATACTACGCCGTCGATGACTCCAAGTCGCCAGCATTGCGCATCGAGCAGCATCATGATCGGGCTTTCTTGTGGCCATTGACTGGAGGCTCGCCTGCCGAATTGCGACAAGTTGGCGACTCGCTGCAGACAGACGATATTCACCAGCGCGGTACGCGGTTAGATGACGTGAAACATAACGAGTTTCGGATTGATGAGTGGGTTTATCGGCGGCTGCTGAACGCTAAGCCGCAAGCGGCTAAGACCGATCTGATCGCGGAATACGGGTACGACGAACATTTGGTTTATGTGCTGGAGGAATTGGGTCGGCTTTACGTACTCATCGATTGGCACTTTCTTGATCCATTGCGACCGGTCAAAGACGATGAATACGTATTCTTTGGCAACAGTCGCTACGCTGGTGAGTCTGTTGTGTTCCACCGCGACGCCTCCGGACGTTCCACGAGCGTTATCATAGGTGGTGTAACGTTGCCTCGCCGCAAGATCGACGGCGATGGTGGCACGTTTCGAATTCAGCCGGTGCGGCCGGTGGATGTACTGATGAAGGAAGCACTTGCGTCAACGCCACCGCCGCCGAAAGGCGAGTTAGCCACGCCGGATTTGGTGGATTTGGCCAGGCTGGACGCGACACTAAAGTTCGATGTTCGCTACGCCACGGCCAACAACTTTCTCGGCACGCCGGTGTATCCAATCGCACTTGCTTTGTTGCAGCGGCCGGCCGCTAATGCCCTCGCAAAGGCGCATCGTGAGTTAGGCAAGGACGGGTATGGATTGTTGATTCACGACGCCTACCGGCCATGGCACGTCACCAAAGTGTTTTGGGACGCGACGCCCAAAGCGCAGCATACGTTCGTGGCAGATCCTGCGATTGGATCACGGCACAATCGTGGTTGTGCAGTTGACCTTACACTTTACGAATTGAAAACGGGGCAGTCGGTGATGATGCCTGGTGGATACGATGAGTTCTCCGATCGGTCGTATCCGCGCTATCCTGGCGGTACAGCTTTGCAGCGCTGGCATCGAGAGATGCTTCGTGCGGCGATGGAGTCGAACGGTTTTACCGTTTACGAGGCTGAGTGGTGGCATTTCGATTATCGCGATTGGAAGAAGTACCCCATTCTCAATGTGGCACTTTCCGAGTTTCAGCGATGATGCGGGTTGTACGGTGGGTGTAAATTCATATTTTTATTGACAGGTTATCGACAACCGACGGCTAGTTGGATTATGATTCCAACGATAGAGTTGAATGCACTCGCAGCATTCGTTCCATCTAACGAATGTTGATGCGTTTTACTCAAGTTCCCCAAGCCGCATACCGCACGAGGACGCGACCGTGAAGGAACCGCGACTGCTCCAGTTTTACAGGAAATTGCCCAAGCCCTGCCAGTTGATCGAGTCCGAGGAAATGTGGGGCGATGCCGAAGCCCGAGCCGTGTTGCGGTTCCGGCGCCGCGTCGAAAAGTACTACTCGGAAGGCACGCTGGGCCGGTTGCTCGACTCACCGTGTGCTCCAATTCGCCGTGCGGCAGTGTTCGCCCTGAGTCTGATGGGTGGAATGGCCGTCAACTCAGCCCTTGCAGCCCGTTTAATCGACAATGACCGACAAGTCCGCAAACTCGCTTCTGAAGCTCTCTGGTCTGTCTGGTTCCGCGGGTACAATGAACAACAGGTTGAAAAACTCCAGGAGGTACTGAGCCGTCGGAACCCCAAGCAGACGCTCAAAGGCCTCAACGATCTTGTGAAAGAAACTACTGATTACGCCGAAGCGTACAACCAGCGGGCCGTGCTGTACTTCCGCCTGGGCGACTACCACAAAGCCATCGCCGATTGCGAGCAGACGCTTCGCATGAACCCCCACCACTTCGGTGCGGCCGCCGGCATGGGCCAGTGCTACGTCCGGCTGAAGAAGCCCCGGGCTGCACTGCGAGCCTTCAAGAGCGCTTATCGCATCAATCCAAACCTAGACGACGTGAAGGAAGCGATCATGTCGCTGCAAGAGGTGCTTGGGGATCGGTAAGCGACCAACTTGTTCAAAACCAAGTAACCGGGTCTCTCTCCGCACGACTCGACGCGGCTGAGATGCCCGGTATTTCTTTTTGCAGCCACTCGGCGAGCCATTCAACTGCAAAATGCTCCGTGGCATAGTGACCCGGCAAAACAAGGCCAATGTTTGCCGCTTGTGCGGCCAAGTAATCGTGAAACCTCATTTCGCCAGTGAGGAATGCGTCGGCACCTGCTTTGCGAACGTCGTCGAGGAACTCACCGGCCGCTCCGCAAGCGACGGCGACTTTGGAAACGGGTCGCGACGCATCACCGATGACCTGCACGGGGCCACATTTCATCGAAGCTCGAAATGCGGTAGCCACATCGCCTAGCATTCGTGGCTGCGGTAACATTCCGATGCGGCCGGATCCCGATTTTCTTCCGGGTGACATAAGCGGATAAACGTCGAATGCCGGCTCTTCATACGAGTGAACAGCTCGCGTTGCGGCAACTACCATTTCGACGCGACTTCGCGGGCAAACCACTTCCAATCGCCATTCTTCGACTTCTTCGCGCTGCCCTTTTTTCCCGATCGCTGGCTTGGTCATCTCGCTGCCAAGGAACGTCCCAGTACCTTTGAGGCGATAACTGCAATCGCGGTATTGGCCGATAGCACCCGCCCCGGCGGCGAAGATGGCTTCCGATACATTGGCCAAGTCGACATCGGGCACAAATATGACGACCTTACATTCTTCCTGGTTACCCGGTCGCAGTGGCTTAACATCATTCAACTCGAGCAGTGACGAAATCTGGTCGTTAATGCCGCCGGGGCAGTCATCAAAGGCGGTATGAGGGCTGTAAATGGCAATCCCTGCCTTGGCCAGCCGCAAGATCGTTCGGCCTTCGGGAGTGTCGGAAGTCAGCTGTTTGCTACCACGAAAAAGAATCGGATGATGCGTGACGACGAGATGCGTGCCGTTTGCCACCGCTTCGTCAGCAACGCCGCAGGTGAGTGTCAGACAAGTAGAGACTCGGTCAACTGTGTCGGAACGGCTGCCAAGCAAGAGGCCAACGTTGTCCCACGAGGCGGCACCGTTTGGCGGCGCGAACCTTTCCAGTGCAACGACGATGTCGGCGATGGTGGGCATTGCGTCGCAATTCAAATGTATTGGCTATTTCGACAGCTCAACTTCCAAGTCGCCAATGTCGAAGCGACGGCTTTCATCGTAGCCGTCGCCTTCGGCGACGTTATTCCAATTGCCGGTGGCGTGGTTGAACTCCCAATTGCTGGAATGCTCGACCTCGCGCTGGCAGCGGATGCACATCGTGCTGTACGGCAGCGCATCCAGCCGGGCGACCGGAATCTTGGTTTTGCACAGTTCGCATGAACCGTAGGAGCCACTCTTAAGCTTGGCCAGCGCGCGTTCGATCATACGCAGTTCGCGAACTTCCAATTCGGCCAATCGCGAGCTAAGTTCCTCGCCACTCGAGTCGAAAGCCGCGTCGGCAGTGTCCCCCGATTGCGAGGAGCCGTTGGCTTTTCCTAAGTCGCGCAACTCAATGCCAAGCCGCCTATACAATTCGCTACGGCGGGCAGTGAGATCGTGGTGCAGTCGCAGGAGTGAATCGCGTCGTGCCATGTTCCACCTCGCGCCGGTTTGTGGCCGGCAGCGGCGGGCGATTGAAGCGTTTTGAGCTCACGCCTCCCCCCTTAGGAAGGTCCGGCCAAAACTGCCCAATTATACCCGACGATCAAGGCCCGGTCGGATGGCGGAATGCCGGGTCACCCGGAACACACCGGCGACCTTGGCGATTTTGCGGTGTTCCGAGGCTGGACAGCCCTGGCTTCCGCTAAAACAACTGAAGTTGTGGACATGTAGACTTCGTGTGGAGTTCGGATGATGACGCAAACCGTGCGGATAGGACTGATTGGAGCGGGTGCCAACACCAAGTCGCGCCATATTCCGGGCTTCCTGGCCGTCCCTGGAGTGGCACTTTCGGCGGTGTGCAATCGCCGGCCGGAGTCCTCACAGGCTGTCGCCAAAGAGTTTAGCATCCCACGGGTTCACGCCAAATGGGAGGATCTGATCGGGGACCCAAACGTTGACGCCATTGCCGTCGGAACCTGGCCGTACCTGCACTGTCCGATTGTGTTGGCATGTCTGGAATCCGGCAAACATGTCATCACCGAAGCTCGCATGGCCATGAATGCCACTGAAGCCCGGTCCATGCACGCGGCGTTGAAACGCAATCCCAAGCTCGTCGGTCAAATCGTGCCCAGCCCGTTCGGTCTGCGTGGCGACGCCTTCGTCAAGAAGTTGCTGGCGGACGGGTACATCGGCCAACTGCGTGAAGCCACGATTCTCGGAATGAACGATTTGCTCGGCGGACCGGATGCCCCTTTGCATTGGCGTCAGGACACGACGCTTTCCGGTTACAACATGCTGCAACTCGGCATTGTGCATGAAACGCTGATGCGATGGACGCCTCCGACGGTGCGAGTTCTCGCCCAAGTCCACGCATTTATTCCAGCGCGGCTCGATCCTGAAAGCGGCATCAGGCGAACCGTCGGTACGCCGGACAGCGTGCAAGTGCTCTCAACCATGGCAAACAGCGCTTGCGGCATTTATCAGTTCAGCGGCGTTACGCCCGTCGGCGGAGGCATGGCTATCACGTTGCGTGGCTCGGCCGGCATGATTTATTACGATTTGCAGGCGGACAAACTTTTCGGCCTCACTGTGCAGGAAGCCAAAGCTGGCAAGAAGCTGCCTGCCGAACTCGAAGTGCCCGCTGACATGGCGGGCGGCTGGCGCGTTGAAGCCGACTTCATCGACTCCATCCGCGCCGGTGCGCCGGTGCGGTTCACCGACTTCACCGCTGGTGTGAACTACATGGAATTCACGGAAGCGGTAGCCCGGAGTGCGCGGGAGGGCGTGGCGGTCAATGTGCCAACCGTCTGACGACGCCGAATGATGCGAGACATGCGACCACAACCATCATCAACACCAAACACATCGCGGCCAATTCCGGCGTGATGCCGAAGTGCATCCGGGCGAAGACATCGTGAGCGAACGATTGCCCGCCGGGCGTGGCGACCAGGCGGCTGCCGCTCACTTCGCCGAGTGCAAATGCCGCGACTAAACCACTTGCGGTAGCGAACGGTCGCCACAGCGTTGGCAACGCATCGTAACGCAACTTGGCAATCAAGCTACCACTGTCCATTCGCGTGGCTTCGCCGAAGTCGCGCGGTAATCGCGTAACGGCGGGCCACCAAATCGCTAATGCTAACGGCCAGGCGCGGATGGCCCAAACCCAGGCGACAGGCAGCAGCGACGGGCCATCGTACAAAATGCCGCGTAACCAGTTCGTGCCAAGTTTACTTTCTTCGGTTGTCAAAAGAAAATCGATCATCACTCGAACGCCGAGTCCGACAATCGGGCCGGGAATAGCAGCCGCTAGTGCGGCGACGCCTAACATCGCGACGCGAAAGCACGATCGCTTCATTGAGAGCCACGCCATAATGCCGACAAGAAACGAAACGCAGACACCGGTAATGATCGCTGCCAACACGCTATCGGTAATCAGCCGCGCATTTTCGCGGCTGGCAACGACTAGTCGACTGCAACCTTCCAACCAGGCGTAACTGGTTGGTGTCGCGCAGCATCGAAACGACAAGTTATGAATTGGCATCGCCACACTGACTAGGCCCAACACCATGACGATCGCGCTGGGCCGGATATTAGATGATGCTGTTGTTTCCTGTATCGATTGCATCGGTTGTTGGCGTAGCGAACGCATGGCCAGGATAAGCCCGAGTCCCAAAATCAGCGGCAACGGTAGGCTGGCAGCGACTGCGCGGGCAACGGCCGTTTCTGCGGCAGTGCCCGTCTCTGTTCCTGGAGCGACAGCTTGCGTGTAGACCTCTTCGGCAAATGTGCGGACTTGCAACAAATCAGTAATGACGATTTCGCCGGCCGACTGCGAACAAACCCACAAAGCCGCCAGCGCCACGAAACCGCGAATGCCGGGTAAGGTGACGCGCATCGCCCGAACAAATGAGCCTGCGTGAACGCATGCGTCGTCATTTACACGCGGATCGCGTGATGCGAGGCCCGCCTCGACGATCAACACCACCCACGGTAACGATTCCAACGCATGCAACATAGCGGCCGGTACGAGACCTTGAGCAAACGGCGACCATTGGCCCAGCCTCAGCACATGCCACGCCACCGTCGTAACCGGCATTGGTGCGACCAAGCCAATTGCAAACAGCATTCGTATCGCGGGTTGCCAACGTGTTGATGATGCGTGTAACAGAAACGCCAACACGATGCCAACCGGCATCACGAATGCCAATGTCACAGCGACGAGACCGCACGTGTGGCCGGCCAATGTGAAGATGCGATCTGATTCTTGCCAAACGGATAACGCCGAGGCGTCAACGAGTATCGACACATATGGAAGTAACAATGGCGCGGCGAACAAACCGCCGATGGCGCTAACGAGGGCGAGACGTCCGCCAAATCGACTCATTTGTTTTCGCCGGCTTTCTCTTCGGCAAGTTTGGGTAACGTTGCGGCCGCTGCTGAACACATTATCAAACTTCCCACCGCACGCACAAAAGCAATCACAAACCCATTGTGAACGAATTCGCAACGGGCGATTCGATAAAGGGGTACCTTACCAAAATGTGAAATCAGCGGGCGACACTTTTCTACTTGGCCGGCCTGTCGATGACCTGAATGTTGCGAATGTGATAGCGGGGGTACTCGCCTGCGACAGCCGTCGGGTCATCGCGGACCAATTCACCCTCAATGCGCACGCGGGTGCCGGGTTTGAGGTCGGCAAGTTGCAAATGATCGACTAGCCTGACTTTTCCGCCGATGACGTTTTCATCCGTCATTGAACAAAATCGCAGTTCCTTGTGGCCGCGGTAATGCACGTCGATCTCACCGACAAGCCATGCATAGTCTGGAGCATGTGCATATCGTGGCACGGGTGTCATGGGTATTGCGGGCGCGACCGCCGCTTGCACCGGCTGGCTCGGCGGTACGGGCAGCGGCACGGCCTTTGGTGCCTCCGTTAACTCTGGCAACTGGACCGGCGCTGGTGACGCCTGCGTCGACGTGGCCACGACCTGCTGAACTTCAGCCGGTTTGTTCGCCGTTTCTGCTGCCGGTTTGTTGATCGCTGTGTTCTTCGTCGGTGGTGTGCGAACCACGGAATTCGGTGGTGCCAGAACTGGCATCGACTGTGCCACGGTTGGCGCTATTGAAGTCTTGCTGGCCGCCGCCGTCTGCTTCAGTGGTTCGCGCGACATGAGCAACGGGCTGTCGGCATACGGTGCTTTTGCCGACGTTTGACAGCCGACCAGTATTACCGTCAGCCACAAATAATGTTGCGCGCGCCGCATCGCATATTCCCCAAGTTTCGCACCTTGTCGGCGGAACGGGTCTATTGTTGTGTATGTGGCCGGTGGAATACCCGATGTGGTGGGGGGAAGTCAACGCCGTTTGTCAATATTAGCTTGCCTCGGCCGCTTTCTTGATTGCTTCCAAATCGCCGTCGAAACACTTGCGCATGGTGCCGGCCATGAGCTTGCCCAGCGGCGACATGAGTTTGGCAAAGAAACTGACGGGTGTCGCAATGAAACTCAACGTGACATTGGTGCCGCCGGCGTTCGGCGATACCGCGACGCGGCTGTCGTAGAGGCAGCCACAAGAATTGGCGCGGAGGTTGTAACTGCGTGGCGGGTCGAATGCCGTCACTTCCATTGTCTCAGTGGCTTCCTTGCCGAACATGACGCGGGTTTCTTTGAATTTGGTACCGACGCCGACAGGGCCGTCGGTAAGCATCTCGACTCGTTTAATCCCGGGAATGCGCTCACTCATCGTAGCAAAGCTGCTCGCCAGCGCGAAAACCCGCTCCGGTGGCGCATTGATTTGCTTTTCGACAGTCATCGTCATTGGCATCGTATGGCTCCAATTAAACAAAAGTCGTTAGTCGGTCGTTGCAAAAAGTCGCTAACGTCGTCGCGCCTTGCGCGGTACCTGGCCATCCTGGCCTTGATATTCCCAAACAACTTCCTTGTCCCGGTCCAATTCGACCACTCGACGGTTATCGAGGCCCGCGATGAGCGTGTTGCCATTGGCGAGGCGTTGCACGGAGGAAAGCTGACCGGTAAGTTGCACGGACCAATTCAGTTTGCCGCCATTCGTGTCGAACTCGGTGGCGACGCGGCCTCCAGCGATAAGCACATGGCCATTGGCCAGTGCGTCCATCCCGACGAATCCGCCGTGGACTCGGCCTAACTGTATGTCTTTCAGTTCCGTCTCTTTTTTCTTACCGTCCACTCGAATGATTTTGCCTTGTTGCGTTACCAACCAATAATCGCCGTTCGCGAGCTTGCAGGCTGCGCAAATGTCTTGGACGCCGCCAGCGCGCTGATAGTCGAAGGATTTGACGAGTCGTTCATTCCATTCCAGTATTGAACCGCGGCAAACGACTAAAACCCGTCCATTCGGCAATGCTTGAAGGCAGTACGGCGACGGCGCACTTTTTCGCGAAATGACAGAGCCGCGAAAATCGCGAAGCGTGACCTCCTCATTGCCGGCTTCCACGATGAGCACGCGATCCGGGCCATGAATAATGGCATCGGTCGGTTGCTGCAAATTGGCAATGCGCCATAACACTTCACCCGCGGCGCTGATTTCGTAGACCTGCCCGGTCGTGTTGCGCTGTTCGCTTTGTACGATCAAGGTGTTGCCCAAGACACGCGGCAACGTATCTAATTTGGCCAAGTCTGTACTTGCCGCGGCCCGGATCCACCATTCGTTCCAAGCGTCGCGGCAACGTTTGCGACTGCCCTCGTCTTTGCCCAATGACACGGTGGGAGCTTGATCGCCGGCGAGCCGCACCAAGACCTCTTCGGCTCTCCAGCCCGGGGTGAGTGACACCTCAGCAAGCAAATTGATCAGCGAGGCCACAGCGGTCTTATCTTTCGCCCGCGTAACTGCAGCCAACACGACACGCATACGCACTTCGACATCAGGGTCGGTCATCAATCGCCGTGCGTCGGCGACGTTGGCTCGGATCAGCGCTTCGCCGGCCGCACCACGTCGAAGTGGCAATGGGTCATCAAGTGCCGTGAGCAGTTCAGCATCGGCTTTACCATTCGGAGCAGCCATTGCCGCAAGAGCTTCGCGAATCTCGCCGGCAACAGTTTCATCGTCGGCAACAGGAAGGAACGTCAACAATGCTCCGACCGCGCCCTCCGGCTTCTTCTTGGCAATCGCACGCGCGATTGCTGCCGATAATTCGGACCCCGGCACCTTTTCGATGTGCTTCAAGCAAGTTTCGGCCCGCCGGGCGATCTCAACATCGCTGTTGCTCATTGCCTGGCGCAACACGCCAACCGCGGGCAAACCCCATTGGATGATCGCGGCGCTGGCGCGTTCGCGTTCAGTAAAAGAGTCATGACCCAACTGCTTGACGAGTTCGTCGATTTTGACGCGGTCGGCTTCGGTGACGATTCGACGGCGCAGGTATTCGATCAGCTTCGGGCCATCATCGGACAGACCAGCGGCCCGCAAAACCTTGGCATCGTTCACGTCCGACGACTGGGCAAGACAGGCAGCGGCGGCAAGGAAGATTCCCACGAATAGGATGCCATATCGCATATGGCAGTATCATACAAAAGGCGTTTCGCGGTGAATCGCCTTCAGGGCCGATTTCATGCCATCACGAACGATGCAATGGTTGATCGTGTTGTGCTGGTTTGCAACAGCGGGCTGGTATGTTCGCCGCGAAGTATTGCCGTATTGGACGGCCGATGCCATGCCCGCATACGCTGTGGACCTGGCGGATGAAGCGGCCCGAACGGCGTTGCAAGTCTCGTGGACGCTGACCCGCAAGGGCCACAAGCCGTGCCCATTGCGAACCACCGTTGATTACCACGATGCCGACGATGAGTTCAGTTTGAACTGCACTCTATGGAATCTCGAATTGATCCAGGACATCAAGGTCGAGAAGTATCGCAGTTCGTATCGGGTGAATCGCTGGGGTCGGTTGATCTCCACCTCGACCAGTATTACCATCGGCAAGGAAGGCATGGCATTGACTTTGAATTCGACGGCGCGATTCGCCAACGGTGCCGCTATCGTGAACTGGCAGCTCCGTTCGCCGTGGATGAATCTTGATCCACCGGCCGAGTCCGTGAAGATGGCTGACGCCGGCGCATTGAATCCTTTGCATCCCGTCCACCGGTTACGCAACGTTCGGCCGGGCCAGAGGTGGGTGCAGCCGCTCACCGATCCGCTTGCCGATGCCCAGCGAATCGCGTTGGCGGCGATTGCCAAACAGTTCACCGGCATGAATCTCAAGCAATTTGCCGGACCGGCGAAAGCGAAAGACCTGCTCGCGGAAGTGACGGGTCCGACTCCGCTGGAGTGGCACGACCAGTTGCACGATTGTTTTGTGATCACGTATCGCGGCGACAACTATGCTGCCAGCACGTGGGTTCGTGTCGTCGATGGGCTGGTCTTGCGGCAGGAAGCGTCATCAGTTGGCGATGAATGGACTTTGCAACGGGATTGACATGATTGAATTGCTGGATGTCTCCAAACGATATGGCAACAAGCTAGCCGTGGACCGGTTGTCATTGACCATTCCACCCGGCGAGCTGTTCGCGTTTCTGGGGCCGAACGGCGCGGGCAAGACGACGACGATCAAAATGTTGTGCGGCTTACTGTTTCCAACGTCCGGTTCGGTGGCCGTGGGCGGGTTCGACATGGCAGCACACGGCGACGAGGCGCGGCGGCTAATCGCGTTTGTGCCGGATACGCCGTACCTGTATGAGAAACTCACCGGAAGAGAGTTTCTCAAGTTCATCGCCGACATTTATGGCCTGGAAGCCATAAAGGCAGCCGCAAAAGCCGACGAAGTCATCGAGCTGTTCCGGCTCGGCGAATTTGTGGATGACCTCACCGAACGATATTCCCACGGAATGAGGCAGCGCACGGTGTTCGCGGCCGCACTGATGCATGAGCCGAAGGTGCTGATCGTCGATGAACCGACGGTGGGCTTGGACCCGAAGAGCATTCGCCTTTTGAAGAACCTACTGAGACAAGAAGCCAATCGGGGCACCACCGTGTTCCTTTCCACACATTCCCTGGATATCGCCCAGGAGCTGGCGGATCGGATCGGCATCATCGACAATGGTCGGCTCATCGGATGCGGCACGCTTGATGTGTTGCGTAAACAAGCCGATCGCAGCGGCACGCTTGAGGATGTGTTCTTGCAACTGACGGCCCAGTCCGAAGGCGGCGAAGCATGACCGATCAGTCGGCCGCATTTCGCTGGCTCCGGTATCGCCTGATGGTGCATGGTTGGGAGACACTGCGACATTCCTCGCTGTCCCGAATCCTGACGGCGATGGCATGCACGGTGGTGATCACCGGCGTTGTCTTTGCGGTGGCACTGGAAGGGTTCTGGCTGCTCCATCGGCAATCAGTGCCCGGTGGCGGGCTGGTCGTCGAACTCGTCTTTGCTTTTCTGTTTCTCACTCTCGGTGTCATGCTCATCTTTTCCGGCGGGCTGATTCTCTACGGCAGTTTGTTCACGTCGCCGGAGTCGGCTTTCCTGCTGGCACTGCCGTCCCGAGCCGACCGCGTGTTCGCTTACAAGTTCGCCGGAGCGATCGGGTTCAGCTCCTGGGCGTTTGTGCTACTGGGCCTTCCGGTTTTCGCCGCTTTTGGCATCGCTTATGACGTGGCGTGGCTATTCTGGGTCGCGTTGCCGCTGCTGTTACTCGGTTTCTTGCCGTTGCCGGGATCGGTCGGCGCACTGGCATGTCTGCTCATCGTCAACCTTTTGCCGCAACAGCGAAAACAAGTTCTCGCATGCGCTGCCATTCTGATCATGGCGCTCTCCGCCTGGTTCGCCTACCGCTGGGTGACGACCGCGATCACGGCCAACGTGGCCGACCGGGATGCTCTATCCGCATTACTGGGACAACTGGAGTTTGCGCGAAACGCATGGGCACCAAGCCAGTGGATGACCCGTGGACTGCAAGCCGCGGCGCGCGGCGACAAAGTGGAAACGGCCTTTCGACTGGCACTTGTGTGGAGCAACGGCCTCCTTGTCTACCTGATCGCCGCGTGGCTCAGCGGGAAGCTCTACCGCCGCGGCTACAATCGCCTGCAGACCGGAGGCAGCCTGCGCCGACACTACGGCGGCGCGTGGCTCGACCGCTTACTGGAGCGCAGCATTTGGTTTCTCGACATGCCGACCCGCTTATTCATTGTCAAAGACTTTCGTTCGTTCCGCCGCGATCCGGGGCAATGGTTGCAGATCGTCATCTTTGCAGGACTAGGGTTGGTGTACTTCGCCAACACTCGCCAGTTTTATCGCGGCGAGCTGGGCCGCTCGTTTCAATTCGGCGTGTGTCTGGTGAACCTTGTGGCGACCTGCCTGTTGCTATGCGCGTACATGGGCCGGTTTATTTATCCCATGTTGAGCCTTGAAGGTCGCAAGTTCTGGATTCTCGGCTTGATGCCGATTGGTCGAGGCCAATTGCTTACGGGCAAGTTCGCCTTCGCGGCAGTGGGTGCGTTACTCGTCGCAGCGCCATTGATCGTGGTGGCCGACGCTCTACTTGGGATGCCCTTAGTCGCTTTGGGTATTCATGCGGCAACGGCAGCAGCCGTGGCACTGGGTCTCAGTGGCTTGGCCGTCGGCATCGGGGCACAGTTCCCGAACTTCCGCGAGACGGATCCGTCGAAGATCGCCGTCGGTTACGGCGGCACAATCAACCTGTTGACGGGCCTGGCGTACCTGTTGGTGCAAATCGCCTTGCTTTCAGGGCCGTACCACTTTCACGCGATGATGTGGCCCGAAGATGCACCATCATTGAGATACGTGACCGCAGGCACTATTGCGTTCTTGGCTGGCTTGGCATTGGCCGTGGTGGCCACCATTTGGCCGCTTCGTGCCGGCCGCCGCGTGTTGGAAGCGATGGAGTTTTGATTGTTGCGCCGGCACCCGTATAAATGAACCTATCCCACGGAACTGGAGACTTGTCATGTCAATGTTTATCGGTGAAGCCCTGGCAGGCGACGGCAACGAAATCGCCCATATCGACCTTCTAATCGGTGACAAAGCCGGCCCCGTCGGCCAGGCGTTTGCCAACGCACTCGCGGACCAGAAGCAAGGTCATTCCAACCTGATGGCCGTCATCACGCCGAACCTGCTGTGCAAACCGGCTACCGTCATGATCACCAAGGTGACGATTAAGGGTGCGACGCAGGCGGTGCAGATGTTCGGCCCCGCGCAGGCGGCCGTGGCTCGCGCCGTCACCGATTGCGTCGCTGAGGGCGTGATCCCCAAAGACAAAGCCGAGGACTACGTGATCGTGTGTGGCGTGTTTATCCATTGGCAAGCCAAGGACGACGCCAAGATTTACGATTACAACTACACAGCGACCAAGCTTGCCATCCAGCGAGCCATGAAAGGCGAACCAAAGATCGACGAAGTCCTGGCCAAGCGGAACGAAAAACACCCGTATTCGCCGAAATAGGTGGCGGGCGTCAACGAAGCGAGCATCATGAAGAAGAACATTCTGATCCAAATCGATACCGACGTGCAGGCCAGCGCGTTTGACCGCGTGGTGGCCACGGATGCGGGTGCTGACGAAGTGTTCAGTTACAGCGGCGTGCGCATGGAGCAACTGCAGAGCCTCGTTCACGGCGCAATCTTCACCCGTGGACCGCAGGATCTCACGCACACCGCGATCTTCGTTGGCGGCAGCGACTTAGGCGCCGGCGACTTTTTCCTTGCAGAGATTCGCAAGCACATGCTGCCGCAGTATGGCTTGCAGGTTTCGGTGATGCTCGATTCCAGTGGTGCAAACACGACGGCTGCCGCGGCCGTGCGCATCGCCGCCAAGCATTTGGACTTGGCTAACACGACCGCGCTGATTCTCGGCGGCACTGGACCGGTTGGGCAGCGTGTGGCTCGACTTTTGTGTCGGGCCGGAGCGACAGTTCGTATCGGCTCGAGGCAAAAAGAACGCGCTGATTCCGTGGCGACCGTACTAAGGTCCGTAATGCCCGGCGCCAAGGTGACGGCGGTATCCACCGCGTCGGCCACGGACGGTCCCGCCGCATTGGTCGGTGTGAATTTCGTTATTGCAGCAGGAGCTGCCGGCGTTGTGTTGTTACCGAAGAAGATCAGCGCCAGTTGCGCGACGTTGAAATTAGCGATGGACCTGAATGCAGTTCCACCGGCCGGCATCGAAGGCATTGAGGCAAATGACTATGCCACGGAACGCGACAACGTGACCTGCTATGGCGCCTTGGGCGTCGGCGGCCCGAAGATGAAGATTCATCAGTCCTGCATTGCTCAGTTATTCACACGAAACGACTTGATCTTGGACGCTGAGCAGATCTACGAGATCGCAGCTACGGCTTGAGCAACTCCAGTGCCGCCCATAGGCTCGGGTCATCGCTGATCGGAAACTCGCTGCCGACGCTCAATACCTGCTCGCCAAGTTCCTGATCGCGCACCGCATAATAAAAACCCAACACCGGATGTTCGTCCGGATCAAAGCCGTTCAGCACCTCCGTTGGAAAAAAAGCCTCCAGTCGATAGCCTCGCTTCACAGTCGTCATGCGGAATGGTACGTCGTCGCCGTTGCAAAGCGGCGCATCCTGTTGCGCTCGGTTGATTTTCGTTTGTAGCAACACAGGCTCATCGTGATCGGCACCGCCGCCTATGGGCAAGAGATGAAACTGATGACAGGTGCGACTGGCACGGTGGCTGGTGCGGTCGGCCCGCGTGTCGATCCACAATGTCAGACCATCGGAAAAGCGTGGCTTCGCGGGATCACTTTGCGGTGCTTCGGTTTTGCCCGTCACCGTCACTTGCACTGCAAGACCTTTTTCGTTCCAGGCCAAGCGCAAGTCGGCAAAGTTCTTTTTCTCGTCCAATGCGGCGAAGTTATCGATACGGCAGGATTCGGGTAGATCGAGCAGATCGTCGCCATCTTCATCAGGCACATCTTTGACGTGCCGGCACGGATGGCAAACGCGAACCAGAAATCGGTGGGGGATGAAGGACATACGGCTTCGTTATACAAACTCACTGTCGCCGTCGAGGTTCGTAAATCATGCAGACTCGTGTTGACCGCCGCGGCTTTCTCGGTGCGACCGCCGTCGCGAGTATTTCAGCGTTGGTTGGCCAAGTTGGTGCCGCCGCCGACCCACCCTTCAAGATTTCGCTCGCGCAGTGGTCGTTGCATCTTGGCTTGCAAGGAAAGACCCAGCCGCAGCTGGACCCGCTCGACTTTGCCCGGATGGCGAAGATTAACTTTCAGATCGACGCCATTGAATACGTCAACAGTTTCTACAAGGAGCTGATCAAGAAGCCCGGGCTGGACAAAGAACTCAAGATGCGCGCCGGCGATCACGGCGTCCGCAGCCTCCTCATCATGTGCGATGGCGAAGGCGACCTTGGCAATCCCGACGTTGGGAAACGAAAACAAGCGGTGGACAACCACAAGAAGTGGCTGGAACTGGCCAAGGCGCTGGGCTGTCACTCAATTCGCGTGAATGCCGCCAGCGACAAAAAGTTGCCGGCCCCGGAGCAGGCGAAACTGGCCGCCGACGGCTTACGCATGCTGTGTGAAAGTGGCGAAACATTTGGCTTGAACGTCATCGTCGAAAACCACGGTGGCCTGTCATCACGTGGCGACTGGCTGGTGTCAGTCATGAAACTGGTCAACCACAAGCGCGTCGGCACGCTGCCTGACTTCGGCAACTTCGACGACTACGACCGATATAAAGGAATTGAGGAAATGATGCCATTTGCCAAGGGCGTCAGCGCGAAATCACACGACTTCGACGATGCGGGCAACGAAACCAAGACCGACTACAAGCGCATGATGAAGATCGTGCTGGACGCCGGCTACCGTGGTTACGTCGGCATCGAATACGAAGGCTCACGACTCAGCGAGCCGGATGGCATCCGCGCGACCAAGCGGTTGCTGGAGAAGATTCGGAATGGGTGAGCGCGGCCGCGCGTTAGGTGTGATGGCTTTTCAAGTTCGATTCTGCCAGTAGCTGGGCCGACGTTTGGCATGAGCAATAGCGACGACGACCAAACGACTTTCAATGACTCTGTAAATGATGCGAAATGGGAATCGTCGGACGGGACATTCTCGATGCAGTTTATCCGCTGCGCCATACATCATGGGACTCGCCGCTGCAGAAGTTAATGCGGCATCCACGGCGTTGGCAAAGCGAATCGCGGCTGCCGTACTTCGTTCCGAGTACCAATCAAACGACTCATCAAAATCGCGACGGGCACCCGGGAGATAGTCAACGGGCAGCATCCGGCCCCGTCAATCCCACGCGGCGAAGTGCATCGGCCCGGATTTGTTCCCAGGGAACTGTTTGGACCAAGCCGGAGTCGTATTCGCATGAACGCCGCTGGATTTCTTCAGCCCATTCGTCGCTGAGAGGCGGCAGCGAATCAGCCGGTACCGTGTCCCATATGGCTTCCATCAACTGAATTCGGTGACTGACTGATAGGCTATTGGCGTCAGCTAATACCGTTTCGTAACTAGTCATCGCAAAACCTCCACCTGAACATCACGTCTTGGCGAATACCATTTCAGGTGAGATCATTTTGATTGTGGATCGGCTGCGGGACAAGTGGACTGACGTTAGTTCGTACCGCCCCACGCCCTACTCGTCCTTCTTCTCTTCCTTGGGCATTTCCTTCGGCGTTTCTTCCTTGGGCTTCTCGTCCTTCGGCTTCTCGGCCTTGCCGTTGGCGGCTTTGTTTGCGGGTTCACCGGCCGGGGTGGCGGCCGCCGTGGATTGTCGCACGTAGGTGCTCGCGGTCAGGTCGAGCGGCCGGGTAAGCTTCGGCAGCGGGTAGCCGACCAGCGTCAAGTAGCGGCGATAATTGACGTTTTGCACGCCCTTCTGCTGGGCCGTTTCTTTCATTTTCCCTAACGCGACGTTGATCTCTGTAGTTGCCTGAACGATTGGATTTTCACCAAGTTGACTCACTTGCCGTTGCATCGCTTCTGGCAGCTTCGGTTGCTCGCCCTCGACAATGTAAGACGTTCTCTCCGTAATGCCGGTGCCGCGTACGATGCGCTGACGCAGGTCGAGCCATGCGTCGACGACGATTCCCTGGCGTTCAAGGTTGCGAACCAACTCCGGCGTGTCGTCGTTGCCGTCGCCATCAAGATCGAAGATGCCGGCCAGGGCAACATGTTCACGCTGGTTGGAATTCCAGGACGGGTTAAACAGTAGGTCGCCGGGCAGTATCGGGTCACGCAGTTCATTGGTTGTTGAGACGATGCGCGCTATTGAGAGATGTGGTTCCAGCACACTAATAACCTCGACCCGACCCTTCGCATCTCGGTTGGCGGCCGAACGACCGGACGTGCCCGCGCCCCAAATACTGAATGTCACTTGGGGCTTCAGGAAATCGGCGGAGCCGAGGTTGAGATAAATCGTCTTGTTGGCCCGATCGACTTTGTGAATTAGTCCCTTCGGCGTGTCGGCTTCCAGCGAATTTGGCGGCGTCAGTTGCGCCAACGCTTTCGCTAACTGTTCAGCCTTGCTGACGATGTCAGCCTTGAGTTGCTTCTTCTCGCGCTCGGCCGCTGACCCGTCATCAGCCCGACCCTGTTTTTCGGTCTTGAGGCCTTCGCTGAGTTCCTTGTCGATCTTCGAGATCAGCTTGTCGTAACCGTCCTGCGACGCTCTCAGGTCCGCAAGAGCTTTAGCTTGCAGCTCCTCCAGGCTGGCTTTAGATTTGGCTTGGTTGTCGTTGAATGTGGTTCGCTCGGTGGCGAGCGCCTTCTCGGCTTCATCGCGCTTCTGCTCGGCGAGTTTCTTCTCGTTGGTCGCGGTCGCCAGATCCTTGGTCATCTTGGCGATCTTGTCGGACAGCGTAAGGGCCGGCCGATCCAGATTCGGATCCCACTTGTCCACGTCCTTGATACCCGCGATGGCTTTATCAAGCTCGGCCTTGTAGCTTGCTTTGAGTCCATTCAACTTTTGCTGATCGCCAGGCTGATCGTTGCCGGTGGCGATGGCGATGGCCAACCGTCGCACTGATTCTTCATCCAGTGCCTTTTTGGCGGCCTTGACCTCGCCCTGAGCCTTCTTTTCCTTCTCCGCCAACTCGGTTTGGCCCGAGTAGCCAAAGTAAGTGAACACGCCCAATGTCAGCGTGGCCAGCACGAAAAACACGAGGGTGACAATCAACCCGGTGTTGGATTCTGAGGGGGCCGAAGTCTTCCTAGCCATGATCGGGACTCCAAGTGCGGCGCGCACGGGCGTACGGGGTCATCTTTAGCGTAACCGGTCAAAAACTCCTGTCAAATGAGCCGACCGCGGCGGAACGGGGAAACCGGGGGGTCGGCAACCTCAGTAGCGGTTGTGCCGGAGCCGCCGATTGGCGAAACCGCAAAGAAAATGCTAGGGTTCCGTTGCAAACCGCAGGCCCGTACCCTCCGGAACCAGCCCCGTGCGTTTTCTGATCGGCCCCTCCTTTCACGATGAGCTGAACCAGCTCACAACCGCTTCGCCGGACTGTTACGTCCGGCCGGGCGAGTACTTACACCATCTTTATGTCGAAGGCGTCAAGTACGTTGTCATCGACGCGCTGACGGAGTGCCTGGAAAAGGCACGCGCTGCCGGCGATGAAGACGCCTTGCGACACCTTGAATTACATCATTCACACTTGGAAGCCCTTGGTGGCGATGCGGCGATCAATTCCGCGCGGGCCGAGGGCGCGGACCTGATTGGTGACCCACCGCCGCCTCTCGATGACGATCCCGAAGACGAGGAGTCCGTATCCAAAAGTTCGGGCTACGCGCCGATTTCACCCAAGCTCATTAGCGAGACTGGACTATCCGTTTCGTTCCTGTTCGACATGATCTTGCGGGCGATTTTCAATCGCGGGAGGCTGACGGGTACCGAGTTGACTTCCGAGCTGCGCCTCGGCATGGGTGTCTTGAACCCGATCCTGCAACTGATGCGCCGCCAATCACTCATCGACATCGTCGGCCAGAAAGGCACCGGCGATGCCTCGTTCGAGTACGAGATCAAACCGCCTAAAGGTCCAGATGCGCTGCAAGAGGCTTTGAACAAATCGACCTACTCCGGCCCCGCGCCGGTGCCCTTCGACGATTATGTGGAGACCATCGTCGCTCAGACGGTGCGCAATTTTGTCTGCACGCGCCGATCGATTCACCGGGCGTTTCGCGACCTCATCATCACGCCGGAAGTGCTGAATGAGATTGGCCCAGCCATCAACTCGGCGTCATCGATTTTCCTGTTCGGCTTTCCAGGCAATGGCAAGACCGCTATTGCCGAACGCATCACACGGCTGATGGGCGATGAGATTTACATCCCTTACGCCGTCGAAGCCAACGGCGCGATCATTCAACTCTACGATCCGATCCTGCACCATCGGGTGGACAACAAGCCTCTTGAAGGGTTCGAGAACTCCATCCTTCGCGATGTTACTCACGATGATCGCTATGTCCGCGTTCGCCGGCCCACCATTGTCGTCGGCGGCGAGTTGATTATGGCTCAGCTGGATCTCAAGTACAACGCCACCGGCAAGTTCTACGAAGCGCCGCTGCAAATGAAAGCCAACGGCGGCATTTTCATGATCGACGACTTCGGCCGGCAACAACTGCGGCCGATGGACTTGTTGAACCGCTGGATCGTGCCGCTGGAGAAGCGTTATGACTACCTGACCACGGTGACCGGCACTAAGATTGAAGTACCGTTCGATCAGCTCCTGATCTTTTCGACAAACCTTGACCCAATGCAACTCGCCGACGAAGCGTTTTTACGCCGAATCAAATACAAGATCGAAATTCGCAATCCCAGCGAGGCCCAGTTCCGGCAAATCTGGCAACTCGTATGCAAGAGCCGACAGGTTGCTTACGACGACAAGGCCATCGATTACCTGATGACGAAATGGTATAAGGCAACAGATCGGCCGATGCGTATGTGCCAGCCGCGCGACATCCTCGATCAAATGATCTCCATGGCCAAGTACAACATGGAACACGTCAACTTCAGCCCCGATCTCATAGACGCCGGCTGCAGCACTTACTTCATTTCGTCCGAGCAAAAAGACTTCGGCGCAAAAGTGCGGCTGAATTAGTCCGCCTCGCCAATTGTCGTCATTTCATGTAATCTCAGCGGCAGGGAGGGACGCTTGTCGCTGCGCTTTGGAACCGGCCCGTTGTACAAAGTGGAATTGGTCGCGGCGGGGCGGCGATGGCAGACGTTCGCGCTACGTGGCGCGTTGGTTGCGATCCTGTTGGCGTTCCTGTCACTGTCATACTGGTCAGATTGGCGTATTCGTAATGGCACCTCGCTGAGCATTCAGGAATACGCTGGGTTGGCCGAGAGTTTTGCCAGTACGGTGCTGATCACGCAACTGTCGATCATGTTGCTGGCAGCACCGGCGGCGACCGCTGGAGCCGTTTGCCTCGACAAGGCGCGGGGCAACCTGACTCTTTTGCTTGTCACCGATTTGTCGAGCGCTGAACTCATCAACGGCAAGTTGGCCGGCCGCCTGACGCCGGTGCTGTACCTAGTGGCCGCGTCGATACCTGTGTTGTTCATTGTCGGATTGATGGGCGGTGTCGGATGGGAACTGCTGGCGGGCGGATTCGTGGTGATCGTCGGCGCTGCCACGGTGACAGCGGCGTTGGCTTTCCACTTTTCGGTCTGGGTCGGCCGAACACAAGATGCGCTCATGTTGGCTGACTTTGCCATCATCACGTGGCTGTTGGCCTACCCGATGGGACACTTGACTGGCCCACCATTTCTAACCGGCCATACGTCGGCGATGTTGAACCCGTTCGCGCTGCTTTCCGCACCAACCTCGGAGAACTGGGGTTTGACGATTGCAGACTACTACGTGTACACCGCGGCAACATTTGGAACGGCGTTGCTGTTGATCCTCATCGCCATATGGCGCTTGCGGGCAGCCGTACTGACACAGTCGAATCGCCAAGCTGCGCCGTCACGATTTGGGCACCTGTTTCGCCGTAAACAGTCATCGCGTTTGTTGGATCGCACGCCATTGCGATGGTATGAGTCGCATCGCCGCCGGCCGACACGAACGGGGCGACTTATCGGTTGCCTGTTTTTTGCATGCGTCGTCGTTGCCACCGTTTGGACCATGTATGAATCATATTTTGGAAGTCACTTTGTAGAACTCCCGGTTATTCTGATAGGATTTTTCGTCGGATTCCAAATGCTCTTTATCGTCTTGGCATCAGTAACTTCGCTGGCGGATGAGCGGTCACGCGGAAACTTGGACATTCTACTTGCGACTCCGGTTAGCACGAAGGAAGTCGTGGCAACGAAATGGCGTTCAGCTTTTAGAATGGTCCGATCGTTGCTATTCTTGCCCATGTTCATCGCGATCTGGATAATGGCACATCGTTATCGCCAGGGCTTTTCGATCGAGCCATTTGTATTCATGTTGCTGATGATGCATTTACTGGCGAGTGGTGCGTTTTACACGAGCCTTGGCCTGATGCTGGCAACACGCGTCAGGAGTTTTTCGCGGGCCATCGGTGTTGCCGTTTCTATTTATGTTGCGATGGCGATTGCCTGGCCGATTCTCCTTGAAATGTTCAGTGTTGGTGAGAATACCGTCGCAATTCTGCTGCTGCCGGCGAGCACGCCGGTGGGTTGCGCGGCTGCGATGAATGTGCTCGTGACGGGATCAACGAATGACAACGACATGTTGTTGGTTGTCGGCGTCGCCGTTTGGACGCTGATTTACGCGGTTGCAGCCGGCGTGTTGTATTTCATCACGCTGCGCAATTTCAACCGCTGCATGGGCCGCATTAGCGAGCGGCCGGCACGCGTGCAACGCAAACCGACACAACGGCGGCGCGGACTAGGCGTCGAGGTAGTGGAGCCGCGTGGGATGCCGTAGCGAACTACCGCAGGCACGAAGTGATCCCTGTCCCTAGAATGGCCTTCCGACTCTCGACTTTCAGGAACGATTGCTTATGCCGGATCGACGCCGCTGGTTTCAGACGACCGCCATCGACTATCCGAACAGTCGGCCGCACATCGGCACGGCTTTCGAAAAGCTCGGGGCCGACGTGCAGGGCCGATATCGGCGCATGGAGGGCTACGAAGTCTTCTTCCTGATGGGCAACGACGAGAATACCGTCAAGGTGTCCAAACGGGCGGCGGAACTAGGTCTCGACGTACAGGCATATTGCGACGACATGGCGAAACAGTTCCGCCAGGTGTGGGATGCGCTGGATGTTCAATACGACGCCTTCGTACAGACCAGCGAACCGCGCCATCATCGCTGCGCCCAGAAGTTCATCCAACGGGTATACGACAACGGCTATATCCGCAAGGATGCCTACGAAGGCTGGTACTGCGACGGCTGCGAGGCCTTCAAGTCGGAGCGCGAGCTTAACGCCGGTAAATGCCCGTTGCACGCCAACCTGGAACCTGTCCGTCGCAGCGAGCCGTGCTATTTTTTCGAGCTATCGAAGTTTCAGGATTGGCTCCTAGAGTATTACGACGAGAACCCGGAGTTCATTCAGCCGGAAAGCCGGCGCAACGAAATCATCCAGCTCATCAAGACCGAAGGACTGCAAGATGTCAATATCACGCGCCGCGGTGAGGATTGGGGAATCCGGCTGCCATTCGACCCGGAGTTTACGATTTATGTATGGTTCGACGCCCTGCTCACGTACATCACCGGCATCGGCTACGGCGCAGACGAGGCGGAGTTTGCCAAGTGGTGGCCGTGCGACATGCACTTCATCGGCAAAGACATCACGCGGTTTCACTGCGCCCTGTGGCCGGCCATGCTGAAGGCGGCTGGCGTCGCTCCGCCCCGCCGGGTGTTCGGCCACGGCTTCGTGTACAAGAAGAACGAAGAGACCGGAGTACTCGAACGTTTCAGCAAGTCACTGGGCAACGTCGTCGAGCCGATGGAGATCGTGACCAAATTCTCCTCCGAGGCCTTCCGCTATTACTTTCTGCGCGAATGTCCGTTCCCTTCTGATGGCGAATTCGGCTGGGCGCGTTTCGCCGAAGTATTTAATGCCGATTTGGCGAACAACCTGGGCAACTTGTATAGCCGCGTCGTGACGCTTGTCACCAAGAATTACGACAGCGTGTTGGACGGCACTGCGGGTCAAAAGCCGCGCACCATAGAGGGCTGCAATCTAGCGACGACGGCGGACACGGTACGCGGTCACATCGAAGGGTGCCGATATAGTCAGGCCCTCGAAGCAATCTGGCGGCAGGTGCTGGATCCGGCAAATCAATATGCGGATAAACAAGCGCCCTGGAAGCTTGTGAAAACGGACAAGGACGCGGCCAAGGCAGTTCTGTTCGACCTGCTCGAACCGCTGCGGGCCACTTGCATTCTGCTCAAGCCGTTCTTGCCGCGCTCGGCCGAGACGATCTACACGAGCTTTAACTTTGCCAGGCCGTGGGCCGAGGTGACTTTTGCTGACGCGGCTGTGTCACAACCATTGATCGAAGATTTGCGCGTGTTAGCCCAATTGGACGGCGGCAAGGTCAAGCCGCTATTTCCACGCATCGGTTAATACGAAGGAGAGTACCAACAATGCCCGAGCCATACGTCGCCATGCAGACAGTCATGATGCCGCGCGACGCCAATCCACAAGGCACGATCTTTGGCGGCGTAATCCTGTCGCTCATCGATATGGGCGGGCACACGGGTGCGAAACGCCTTGTTGTTCAAGCGGGCGGAGCGCCACCGGTCTTAGTCACTGTGGCCATCAACCGGGTGGAATTCAAACATCCGGTTTTTGTCGGCGATGTCGTGAGGTGCTTGGTCAGCCTGGTGAAATTAGGTACGACTTCAATTACAGTCAAAGCGACTATTGAAGCCGAGCGTGGATTGGAGACCACCGTTGTCACAGAAGCCGAAGTTGTCTTCGTCGGTATCGACAACACCACGCCACAACGTAAACCTAAAGCGCTTTTACTATCTGTATAGCGTCTTGCTCCCTCCCCCCTTGTGGCTGACCGCCCGACAGTTTTTTGCGGCTAGGAAGGGCAGAGGTAGATCATGGTGGGCCAATGGAAGGGAGAACTGGTCAACAAATCGTGCCAGGCGGCGAGTCCGAGTTGAAACAGGCTGAGTCG
>JANLTA010000685.1:0-4734 GCA_031362705.1 Gemmataceae bacterium
CGACTCAGCCTGTTTCAACTCGGACTCGCCGCCTGGCACGATTTGTTGACCAGTTCTCCCTTCCATTGGCCCACCATGATCTACCTCTGCCCTTCCTAGCCGCAAAAAACTGTCGGGCGGTCAGCCACAAGGGGGGAGGGAACCGGAACGCCGCACCCGGTACGCGAATATCAAATGCGCACGTGCCGCCAAATCGCAGAGATACAAGTCGCCTGATGGACGGCTTGTATAGAGTTACCGCGCGCTGCGATAATGACTGGTAAGGCTTGTTTGGGTCGGCTGAGTTCAAGTCGGGAAGACAACAATGATTGCAGAAATACGCGCGCTATCCGACAAAGAACTCGCGCTCCTGTCGTTGCGACAGATGGCAGACGAGGCGTCCATGCATGAAATCAGTGAAGTGTTTACCATTCTTGCGTCAATTCGAGCAGGTGAGGCGGTTGCCAATGCTGGCCGAAAGATCACGCATGAAGCACTCAAGCAGAGATCGCTGACTTGGACAACAAAATAGGCTGATTGATCTAGCGGCTGAGTATCTGCGAAATCAAAAAAAGCCGGGGTCACAGACCCCGGCTACAGCAATCTTCAATAAATCGATTCACTTACACGAGCACCGGGGCGGGCGCTCGCTTCACCTCGGCTTGCCTCGCGGCGTCTTCGGTGCCGATCTCGGCTAAGATCGTGGCGGCTTTGTTGGCGTCCGCCGGCGTGTCGAAGGCGGCATAGCCGATGAAACGCGGACCGAGCACAGTCATGGTCAGGCCAGTGAAGCTGATGTCGGCCAAGGCCCATTCGCGGGTCAACCGGGCGGCCAATCCGGCTCGATTGTCACCTTCGACGCGGACGATAACGGGAGAAAAGACTTCGCGGAGGCCGACGGACTTGGCACAGCGGATTTGTTCGGGACCGGTCACAGGGGCGATGTACAGGATACCAGTGCCAGGGCGATCAGGCTGCCGGCGGGTGCCGACGTATTGAAGGTTGGCGCCGGCCTCGGCCAACGCATGCAGTCGGCTTGCGACGCCACCGGACTCGTCGGGTACTTCGCAGGCCCAGACGTGGACACGGTCCAAATGAAAGCTCATATGTGGGATCCTCGCACGGTGCTGGAATGACATGCCGCGTGGAGATTGTACCAAACCGAAACGACGAACGAAATAGCCCAATGAAAGAATCCACAAGTTTTTGCGAAGGTAATGAGAAAAAGGGGCGGCGGCAAAAGCACGCGGGACCGACCGACCCCTTGTATTATTCGTCACGCTTTGTCGAGCGACACTGGGCCGCTATTCCCAGTCGGCACCGGGCCGGTCACCGGCCCCACGGGTGTAGAGGGCGAGAAAGATCTTCTTGTCGAGGGTCTCACGCATCCAATGCACGGAGCCATCGGCAAACAGGTAGTTCGCTCCTTTGAAATGAAAGCTCCAAATCTCGTTGTTGTTATGGCAGTTTACCGTGGAATTGCGGCACCACGCTTGCAAGTAAATGGCATGTTCGTCGCTGGCCCAGTTGTCATCGGATGACAATTGTACCGTGCCGCCCGGATAGCTATAAGGCCGACCGACATCCTCCACCAAAACCATTGTCGAACTGAGGCCGTCGCTGACCTGTTCAACACGAGTGGGAGGCGTTGGCGTCATCGGATTTGTGGCAGCGATGCCATAGCCGTCAAACGGGTGATGCCAAAACCCACGACCCTTCGCCGAGACCGTTTCCAAATTGGTCGTCAAACCCGACTGTGTCGCTGCGGTCGAGTTATAGGCGATTGGGACCGGATAATCGCAGCCTCCGTTGTCACGGTGATCGCGCGGCGCGGAAGGACATACGATGATGTCTATGTTTTTTTGGCCAATGGAAACGTTTGGCGCCACACTGTGGTTGGCTTTGTAGTTGTACTGCGAAGCCAGCGAGCTTTGCTCCATGTACGCCAGAAACTGCGGTAAATACGAACGAGTGTAGTGCTGGCCGTCTTTTTGCAACCCACCCTGGTCTACGCCAATACCAAAATGGCCTTTCTCTGTGTTGAAGTTATGCATCGCAAGCCCGAGTTGCTTCATGTTGTTCATGCACTTGGTGCGCCACGATGCCTCTCGCACTTTTTGCACGGCCGGCAGCAGCAGGCCGATCAGGATCGCGATGATCGCGATGACGACAAGTAGTTCGATGAGCGTGAAAGCAATTCGGCGTTCGTTTTGGCGCATGGCACACCCGAGGGGTTAGGATCACACTATCGTAATGCGAACAACTGGGCACGTCTGTCCGAAAAATTGGGCGGACTTGTCATGTTGACCAATCCCACCTCATTCCCAACCCGTCCCAGGCAGGTCGCCCGCTCCACGAGTGTACAAGGCTAGAAAGATCTTTGGCTGCAGGTTTTGTCGAATCCAATGCACGGACCCATCCGCGAAAAGGTACGTGGCACCATTATTGTGGAAACTGAAAATCTCATTGTCATTGTGACAGTTGACTGTCGAGTTGCCGCACCAAGTTTGCAAGTAAATTGCGTGGACATCACTCGACCAGAAATCGTCGTCTTGCTCAGTCGGTGGCCGCGTCCCGAACGCAGAACGCGGCGGCGATCCGTACGCCGTGGGCGCGAACGTGTAACTGTATGGACGGCCAACGTCTTCCACCAATACGATCGTCGTACTCAGGCCGTCGGTGATTTGTTCGACGCGCGTTGGGGGAGTGACCGGCGGTGGGCTAGACGGAATTGGAATGCCATAGCCATCGAACGGATGATGCCAAAAGCCGCGGCCTTTTTGGGATACGCATTCCGCATTGCTCATCAAACCAGAATTTGTAGCCGCAATCCAGTTATAAGCGATAGGCACTGAATAGTCGTTGCCGCCGAAGTCCCGGTGGTCGCGCAATGACGACGGACAGGTGAAGATTTCGATGTACCGACGACCGACTGTTTTGTTGGCAGTGGTGAACCAATCCGCTTTATAATTGTATTGCGAAGCCAATGCGCTTTGTTCGAGATAGGGCAAGAACTGCGGAATGTGAGAGCGGTAATAGTGTTGGCCGTCCTTTTCGACTCGCCCCAGATCCACGCCAATGCCAAAATGGCTCTTTTCGAGGTTATGATTGTGCATTGCGAGGCCGAATTGCTTCAGGTTGTTCATGCACTTGGCTCGCCACGAAGCCTCGCGCACTTTTTGTACGGCAGGCAGCAGCAGGCCGATCAGAATCGCGATGATCGCGATGACCACCAATAGCTCAATCAGCGTGAACGCACTTCGACGCGCGGAACGTAACATGATGCACCCTCCACAAAAGGCACTTCAACAAACGTAAATTGGTGTCCGACCTTGGAGCTTTCTCAGACTACACTCATCGGTCATTAGTTTCAATAGGCATTTGGTATTTTTTGGTAATTGTTGGAAAGACGTGACGTGCCGGGCCTTTGTCTTTCTTTAAGCGACAGCTATTCCGGTCTTACGGAGCGGAGTGCGGCGGCACATCACCCGGTGGTGTACCAATCTCTTTCTTAAGGGCCTCCAGTTCCCGATGTGCTTCGTCGTATCCGGGTGACTGAGTCACAGCGAGTCGGAGTGATTGCATCGCGCGGGCCGGCTCGCCCATGCCCTTGAACGCCATTGCTAAATGGAAATGTGCTTGCGGGTAAAAGAACAGCAGTCCCACGGCCCGCAGCGCGTGTTCTGCCGCCTTTTCGTAGTCGCCCAACCGTAGCGCGGTGTGCGCCACACCGTTGTGGGAATGAGCGTCGTCGTCGTCAAGTGCCACCGCTTTGTCAAAGGCCTCCGCGGCTCCTTGCCAGTTCTTGCGGGCCAGGTGCAAGTTGCCAATGAGGCTGAATAGCGGCGCACTGGGTGGGTACCGTTGCTCGCTCTCGGCTAAGCGCTCCAATGCTCGGTCGGCGTACCCTTCATGGAACAAGGCGGCGGCCGTCAAGATGTCCCCTTCCGGCGACCGCCAACCTTTCGACTCAAGCCTCTCGACAATGGCAAGACTTTCCTGAGGGCGCCCGAGGTTGGCGTAGGTCTTGGATAAGGCTACCGCGTATCTCATTTGATCAGGTTCGCCAGCATGAAGCTCTTCAAGTAAATCCAGCGCCTTACGCTCCCGGCCGTGACATGAATGCACAATGGCCAAATTGAATTTGGATTCGGCAACGGCAATTGCGACGGC
This sequence comes from Gemmataceae bacterium, assembly GCA_031362705.1. Taxonomy (GTDB): domain Bacteria; phylum Planctomycetota; class Planctomycetia; order Gemmatales; family Gemmataceae; genus JAIBBI01. Next base: position 4,153 of record JANLTA010000685.1, read on the forward strand.
CTGCTTTGCTTCCGCCGTCGCGGCGGGGAGATAGCCTAGGGCAATCAATTGATCTACGGCCGCCGGTGAATCCATCATGGAACGCTGCAGGTCCGTCGGGTGCCGCCCGTCGGTGCCGGCAACATTGTCCCAACTCGGAATCGTGCGAATCGGTGGCGGCGAAGCAAAGGCTTGCAGCAGGGGTCGACCATCCATGTCCAAGCCGACGGGCAGCCCCAATTGCGTCAACACGGTAGGCGTGATGTCCAACAATGTACCGCCGTAAATGCGCTCGTCTTTGAGTACGCCCCGGCCGCGCATGGCCAGGATGCCATAATGTCGATGCCAGGCCGCGGCCTGAGCCTCAGCCGATTCGCCGGTATGGACTGGTCGCAAATGATCGCAATGGAAGCCGTGATCCGACACCAGCATGACCGTGGTTTCCGCGCCGGCGAGGTCCAGCAACCGGCCCAGCATTTCGTCATGGAACAAGTACAGCTCCCGCATCACATGCTGGTACTTGCGGAAATCGTCGTCGCTAACATTCGGCATTTGCGGCGGGTGGTAGGGCATGAAGGTGTGCCCCGCGACGTCCAGGCCGTC